>CANBES010000014.1 GCA_947367845.1 uncultured Clostridium sp.
TACAAATTCATTTCCGTCACTTTCTCCTGTTGTTTCATTAAAATGGTCTGTTATAACTAATCCTTCTGATATATCGTCCAATCCAGGTACAATTCCAAATCCTACTGGAATTACTGCTGTCTCTCCACCTTCTGTATATTTTTTATTTTCTGTTCCTGTTACAATTTTTCCTGGTCCAAATTCATCTCCTGCTGGTGGTGTTGGTGGTGTCTGTCCTGCTTTTACTACAGTTGTTACTTCTCCTGTTGTTGCGTCTACTGTTACATCATATCCTTTATATGTTACTGTAATTGCATTTCCACTTTCTTTAATGTTTGCATCTGTTAATCCTAAATGCTCCTTTACATTTGTTTTAAATTCTTCTTTATTAAATTTTCCTGTATTGTCTATACTTCCTATTGCCTCTAATTGCACTGCTTCTCTTGCCTCTGCTTCTGTTGTTTTATCTTTCGCAGTTACTGCCTTTGTTAATACTCCATTATCTCCTGTTAATGTCGCTATTGCTACTCCTGCTAGTATCAATAAAACTATAATCGTAATTACTAGAGCTATTAATGTAATACCTTTGTTTTTATTTTTTAACTTCATAAAATTTATTTCCTTTCACTCTTTTGTTTTCTAAATATCTCTCTTTACTCTTTGTTTCTTATCAAATTTTGATGTTCTCACTTAATATTTTTCTTTATCTAAATTATTTCCACTTTTGCAAATAGTATTCCTACCTATTCACTTTTCTAACAAAGATATTGAATTTTCAAGGTTCTTTTCTATCTACAAAAAATAGATTTAATTTTCATTATCATTTTATCTATAATTATGTAATTAGTCAATATATTGTACAATTTTATTTCATGTTTTTGGTTTAGATTTATTTTAAGTTTCACGTTTTTGATAGATAACTTCGCTTTTAGTTTCGCATTTTTGATTATAAACCACTTTTCCAAACTTCAATTCATTAACTTTTTTCTGTAATTCAATAATTGGAATTGGAAGTATTGAAATACTTAAAGCTATTATCCATTGAGTTTGATTTAATGGCACTAGTTTGAATACTTCTGCAAATGTTGGAATTATAACTACTATTGTTTGGACAAATAAACCTAATATAAAACTTCCTATCAAGAATTTATTTTCAAAAATTCCTACTTTGAAGATGGATTGTTCACTTTTTATGTTGAAACTGTGGACAAGTTCTAGTAATCCCATTGCTACAAATGCCATTGTTCTTCCAACTTCTACTCCAAAGTATTTATTTCCGATACTAAATGCAACTAATGTTAGCATTCCTATCATTATTCCCTCTACAATTATTTTGTTCCATAATCCGTCTGCAAATATTCCTTTTCTGCTGTCTTGTGGTTTTCTGTTCATTATGTCTTTATCTGGTGGCTCTAGTCCTATTGCTATTGCTGGTAATGAGTCTGTTACTAGGTTTATCCATAATAGTTGTATTGCAAGTAATGGTGATTTTAATCCTAATACTAATCCCATAAATATTGTTACTATTTCTCCTATGTTTGTTGCAATTAAAAAGTGAATTGCTTTTTTTATGTTGTCATAGATGTTTCTTCCTTGTTGTACTGCTTTTACTATTGTTACAAAGTTGTCATCTGTTAGTATCATATCTGCTGCATTTTTTGCTACTTCTGTTCCGTTTTTTCCCATTGCTATCCCTATATCTGCACTTTTTAGGGCAGGGCTGTCATTTACTCCGTCACCTGTCATTGCAACTACTGCTCCTGTGCTTTGCCATGCTTTTACTATTCTTACTTTGTGTTCTGGCGTTACTCTTGCAAATACAGAATATTCACTTATTTCTTTTTCCAGCTTTTCTTGTGGTATTTGGTCTAGTTCTTTTCCTGTTATTGCTTTGTCTCCTGATTTTAGTATGTTCAGGTCTTCTGCTATTGCTTTTGCTGTTGCTATGTGGTCTCCTGTTATCATTACTGTTTTTATTCCAGCTTTTCTACATGTCTTTACCGCTTCTTTTACTCCTTCTCTTGGTGGGTCAATCATTCCAATTAGTCCGTACAAAATTTAAGTCTTTTTCTATATTTGTACTATCAATTTTTTCTGGTAACTTGTCTATTTCTTTATATGCCACAGCTATTACTCTTAGGGCTTTTTTTGCCATTTTTAAGTTGTTTTCTTTTATTCTCTCTTTTTCTCCTGATGATATCTTGCATCTATCTAGTAATACATCAGGCGCTCCTTTTGTTATTATTCTGTATCTATCTCCTACTTTATGTATTGTTGTCATCATTTTCCTTGTAGAGTCAAATGGAATTTCATTTACTCTTGGCATTTCTTGTTCTAATTGCACTTTATTTATGTTGTTTTTTAGTCCGTTTTCTACTAGTGCAATTTCTGTTGGTTCACCATTTACTTTGTTTTTTCCTTTAGTATAGCTTATTTCACAATCTGTGCACATTGTTCCTAATTCTGTTGCAAAGTTTTTATTGTTTGCTATTATTTCTACTACTGTCATTTTATTTTGTGTTAATGTTCCTGTTTTGTCTGAACATATTACTTTGCTACTTCCAAGTGTTTCTACTGCTGGCAATTTTCTAATTATGCTATTGTTTTTTGCCATTTTGGTCACACCTATTGAAAGCATAATTGTAACTATTGCAGGTAGTCCTTCTGGTATTGCTGCCACTGCTAGCCCTACTGATGTCATAAACATTTCCATTGGTTCTATGTTTTTTATTAATCCTATTACAAATATTATTACACATATTGCTAAACACACAATTCCTAGTATTTTCCCTACTTGACTCAATTTCTTTTGAATTGGTGTCTCTGGTGCTTCATCTTCTATTATCATATTTGCAATCTTTCCAACTTCTGTGTTCATACCTGTATCTGTTACAACAGCTTTTGCATGTCCATTTACCACAATACTTGCCATAAACGCCATATTAAACCTGTCCCCAATTGTCACTCTAGAAGCCTGCACTTTTCCATTTATATTCTCAAGCGGAGCTTTGCAAATCATATCAGCATCTTTTGTAACTGGTTCTGTTTCTCCTGTTAAACTTGACTCTTCAACCTTCAAATTATGACTTTCAATTAACCTGCAATCTGCTGGCACATAACAACCAGCTTCCAAAATTACAATATCCCCTGGAACCAAATCTTCTGCATTTACCTCTATTACGCTATTATCTCTTAGTGTCTTCGCTTTTGGAGGCGTCATCTGTTTTAGCGCCTCTATAGACTTTTCAGCCTTTGCCTCCTGCACAACTCCCATAATTGCATTCAATATCACTATAGCAATTATTATAATTGAATCCACATAGTCATTCTCCCCCTGTATATACGAAATTCCAGCAGACACTATTGAAGCCACTATTAATATTATTATCATAAAATCATTAAACTGCTTTATGAACTTTACTAATAAAGTTTCCTTGGGTTTATCCTTCAACTTATTCTTGCCATACTTTTGTTGTCTAAAGGCAACTTCTTCTTTTGTCAAACCTGCTTTTTTGTTTGTCTTAAGCGTCTTTAACGCCTCTTCTTTTCTCAACGTTTCCCACATAAAAATCTCTCCTTTGTATATTATCTTTTTAATCATATGCAGGTTGTCCCTATTTTATTCCTACCCTCCTGCCAGCAGGGACGGACCTTTTTGGCAGGGTGCCAACGGGGACGGACCTTTTTGGCAGGGTCATAATTTGAGCGTATATGTGTTGATTTTGATATTGCTTGCTTGAATGAAGTGAAATTTATAATTTGTAAGTTTATATAAAAAGTAATGTTCGCAGGCAAATTCTTATTTTTATTTTTCATAAATTCTTCGGTTTCTTTCATAAGAAAAGAAATTCTAAGAACTTTTTTATGGCACCCTTTCACAGCAAGTGTGAACTATTTCCATAAAAAAGTTAAAGAATTTCTAATCTTATTTCAGTCACATTCATCATTTATTCAAAATATAAAATAAGAATTTGAGCCTGAGTGAAAAATCCGTTTTATATAAACATACAAATTATTATTGAACGTAATAAATAAAAGCAATATCAAAATCAACACATATACGCCCAAATTATGACCCTGCCAAGAAGGTCCGTCCCTAGTGGCATGACAATTTTTTCACAATTTTGCGAATTTTGTCATATTATGTTTTAGGAGGTATCAAATTATGTTTATTTATCAAATTATTTTAGCTATTTCTAGTAGTATTGATTCATTAGGGATTGGCATTACATATGGAATAAAAAATACGTCTATTTCTAAGTTTGGCAGAATTATTTTGTTTGTTATTTCATATTTAATAACTTTTGTAGCTTTATTGTTTGGTAATAGTATAAAGGGTATCTTCTCTGATTTTTTGACCAAATTATTTGGTTTTGTGTTTTTGTTTTTTATGGGTGTTTTCATTTTTATCCAAGGCTTAAAAAATGATAATGTTTCTGCCGATTTTGATAATTCTAATTCTATTGATTATAAAGAAGCGTTGTTCTTGGGATTTGCTCTTTCGATTGATAGCTTTTGCATTGGAGTTGGCGGCGGTATTATAGGAATTAGTTATTCTATTTTTCCTTTTCTAGTTTCTATTTTTCAGATGTGTTTTTTATGCTTTGGAAATTATTTGGGCAGAAAACTTAATAATTTAAGTCAATTGCCAAATAATGTTTGGTCTATTATATCAGGCGTTCTGTTGATGTTTATTGGTGTTTTGAAGTTGATGTTTTAATATAAAAAATCTGCCAAAAAGGTCCGTCCCTTTTGGCAGATTTTTATTTTATTATTTCAACTTCATTGACAATAGTTTTGATATTCCATTTTCTTCCATTGTTACACCATATACTGTATCTGCTGCTTCCATCGTTCCCTTTCTATGTGTAATTACTAGGAATTGTGTGTTCTCAGAGAACTTTTTCAAGTATTCAGCAAAGCGATATACGTTTACATCGTCTAGTGCTGCTTCAATTTCGTCTAGTACGCAGAATGGTGCTGGATTTATTTTTAGTATTGCAAATAGTAGTGCTATTGCTGTAAATGCTTTTTCTCCACCTGATAATAACATCATATTTTGTAGTTTTTTTCCTGGTGGTTGTACGTTTATATCTATTCCACATTCTAGTATATTTTCTTCGTCTTCTAGTTTTAGTGATGCATTTCCTCCGCCGAATAACTCTTTGAAAACTTCTGCAAAGTTTTTATTTATTATTTCAAATTGTGTTTTGAATTGTTCTTTCATTGTTGTTGTCATATCTGAAATTATTTTTCTTAATTTTGCCATTGTGTCTTCTAAGTCTACTCTTTGCTCACACATAAAGTCATATCTATCTTTTAAGTTTTTGTATTCTTCTATTGAGTCTACATTTACACTTCCTAGCTCTCTTAGTTCTTTTCTTAAGCTGTTGACTTTCTTTTGGGTTAGCGTTACATTTTCTGGCTTTTTGTATTCTTCTCCAATAGCATTTGGCGTTAGTTCATATTCTTCCCACATTTTGTTGATTATTGCTCGTATGTCTTCTTCTAGTTTTGTTTTCTTTACATCTACTTTTACTATTTGTGCTTTTAAGTCTTCTATTATTTTGAATTTTTCTGTTATTTCGTCTTCTTGTTTTGCTAGTCTTGCGTTTTTGTCTATTCTTTCTTGTTT
This sequence comes from uncultured Clostridium sp., assembly GCA_947367845.1. Lineage (GTDB taxonomy): Bacteria > Bacillota > Clostridia > TANB77 > CAG-508 > CAG-269. Next base: position 5,615 of record CANBES010000014.1, read on the forward strand.
TAAATTTTCTACTTTTGTTCCGCTATTTTTTACTTCTTCTTTTATGTTTTCTATTTTTTCTTGTATTTCTTCTATTGATTTTTCTAGGTTGAAGTTTTCTTGTTTTATTTGTTCTATTTGCATGTTTTTATTTTGTATGCTTTTGTTTGTATTTTCTATGTCTAGGTTAATTCTTTCTTGTATTTCTTCTATTGATGTTTCACTTTCGTCAAATGATGATACTGATATTTTTAAATTTGTTATGTCAAAGTTTAAGTCGTCTACATATTTTTGATTGTCTTTATTTAGCTCTGCAAATTCGTTTATTATTTTTGTTAGTTTTTCAGTTTCTTCTGTTAATTCTCTTATTTCTTCTTCTATTTTGATTTTGTTGTCTATTGTTTGTTTTTTCTGTTCTTCTAAACTTTGATTTTCTTTTCTTAATTTTTCTAGTCTTTGTTCTATTTTTGATATATTTTCTTCAACTGATACTAACTTTTGTTTTTCTGTTGCATATGTGATATCTATTTCTTGAAGTTCTCTTTCTAGGCTTGTTGCACCTTCTAAAATATCTTCTATGCTATTTTCATAGTCTTGTTTTTCTTTTTCTAGTTTTACTATTTTTTCTTTTATTGCTTTTATTTCTTTTTCTAGTTTTTCTATTTCTCTTCCACGTCCTAGAATGTTTACTGTCTTTTTAGCAACTGAACCACCTGTTATTGCTCCTGATGGATTTATTACATCTCCTTCTATCGTGATTATTCTAAATGTGTATCCATTTTGTTTTGCAACTTTTATTGCTGTTTCCATGTTGTCTACTATTACAGTTCTTCCCAATAAGTTTGTTATGATTTGCTCATATTTTTTATTATATTTTATTAGGTCTGATGCAATTCCAATTATTCCTTTTTCGTTTCCTTTTATTTTGTCTATTTTTTTACCTTTTACTGATGTTATTGGTAAGAATGATGCTCTTCCCAAGTTGTTTTTTCTTAAATGTTCTACTAGTTTTTTTGCATCTTCTTCTGTTTCTGTAACTATGTTTTGTAAGCTTGCTCCTAGACACATTTCTATTGCTGTTTGATATTCTTCAGGCACTTCTATTATGTTTGCAAGTACTCCATGCATTCCTTTACCTAATTCTTTTATGTTTTCACAGTCTTTTAAAAGTGATTTTACACTTTTTACATATCCTTCTTTTTCTTTTTCTGTTTCTATTAAGAATTTTAACTTTGATTCTTTTATTCTCATTTCACTTTGATATGTGTTTATTGTTTTTTCATATGTTTTGATTTTTTTGTCTGCTTCTTCACGTTTTTTGTTTATCTCTTCTAAGCTTGCAACAACTTTATTTCTTTTGCTGTCTATTTCATAAAATCCTTTTGCTATTTCATCCTTTGTAAGCCTTGTTGCGTCTAATTCAGATATGTTTGTTGCGATTTCACCTTTTATTTGTTTTTGTCTTTTTTCATAGTTTTCAAAGTTGATGTCTTGTGTGTTCATATCTGTTTGTAGTTCATATTTTTTGTCTATGTTTTTTTCTACTTGCGCTTTGTGTTCTTCTATTTCTAGCTCTTTAGATGATAGTTTGTCCATTATTTTTGCAAGTTCTGCTTCTTTTTCTTCTAATTCTTTTGCAAATCTTTCTCTGTTTTCTTTTAAGTTTGCTTTCTTTTCTTGTTTTTGCTCGTTTTCTTGTTTTAGTTCTTCTAATTTTTGTTTTGCTTCTTCTATTTCTTTTTCGTATCTTTGGCTATTTTCTTTGTTGTTTTCTATTCTTGTGTTTGCAACATTTATGTCAGAATTTAGCATTTCTATTTCTTTTTGACTTTCAAACCCTATGTTTGACATTTCTTCTATTTTTATTGTTATTTCGTCTATTTGTGTTTTTAGTTCTTCTTTTAATTGTTTTATTCTTTCTAGTCTTCCTTCTTCTTCGTTGCATTGATTTTTGTATACTTCTTCGTCTTTTACTATTTCTGTTAGACTTTCTTTATATTTTTCTATGTTATATATGAATAGCCCTATTTCTATGCTTTTTAGTTCTTCTCTTAAGTTTAAATATTTTTTTGCTTTTTCTGCTTGAATTTTTAATGGGTCTATGTTTGTTTCAATTTCTGCTAAAATGTCGTTTATTCTAAGTAAGTTTAGCTTTGTTCTTTCTAGTTTCTTTTCAGACTCTTGTTTTCTTGTTCTGTATTTTACTATTCCTGCTGCTTCTTCAAAAATGTTTCTTCTATCTTCTGATTTGTTACTTAAAATTTCATCTATTTTTCCTTGACCTATTATTGAGTACCCGTCTTTTCCTATTCCTGTGTCCATAAATAGTTCTAGAACATCTTTTAGTCTGCATGGGACTTTGTTTATAAAGTATCCTGTTTCTCCACTTCTATATATTTTTCTTGTAACTGTTACTTCTGTATATTCTATTGGCAATGCTCCGTCTGCGTTGTCAAATACTAGAGATGCTTCTGCAAACCCTAGTGATTTTCTGCTTTGTGTTCCTGCAAATATTATATCTAAAGATTTTGTTCCTCTTAGAGATTTCATACTTTGTTCTCCAAGTACCCATCTTATACTATCTGATATGTTACTTTTTCCTGACCCGTTTGGTCCTATTACGCTTGTTATTCCTGGCATAAATTCTAATACTGTTTTATCTGCAAATGATTTGAATCCTTGTAATTCTAGTCTTTTTAAATACATTTATTATCACCTTTACGTTTTGTTTTCTTCCCTAGTTTATACTATTTTCGACTTTTTGTAAAGTTTATTTTTGTTATTTATTTACTTGCATTTTATATCAGTTTTTGTTTTTCATAATCTTTTTCTCTTTTTTAAAATCTATTCCAGCTATTATTTCTGCAACACTATATATTAACTTTTGTTTTTCTGGTGTACATCCTTTTAATATATTTTTTATCTTTTTATCCAAATATGATTCTACCACTATTGTTTTTGAGCTTGTCCCTGATATTAATTCTCCTACATCAACTTCAAGTGTTTCTGCTATTATCATTAGCCTTTCCAAATTTACATTTGTCTTGCCCCTTTCTACTCTACTTAAATATGCTATTGATATGTCCATTGCTTCTGCTAACGCTTCTTGTGTAATATTTTTTTCTTTTCTTTTTTCTCTTATTCTTCTTCCTATTCCTTCATAGTCCACGTTTGAACTTTCTGTGTCTGTTGGCATTTTCCCAGCCCCTTTCTCTTTATATCGTATAATAAATCTTAACATATAAGACAATAGGTGTCAAAACAATTATTGTCCTATATGTCAATATTTATTATAAAATTCTTTCAATTGCTCCTTTTTATTCTTTTATTCAAACTTTTTCATTTTTTATTTTGCTTGTTCTGCGTATTTATTGTTTACTATTTTGTCATATGGCGCACTTTGTTGTAATTCTCCCGCTTGTGTCATTACTTCTTGTAATCTATCAAATGCTTCTTCTTTTAACACTGGTGTTTCGTTCCAAGCATCTATATCCATATAACTTTGCACTGCTGTTGCTAATTGTTCTACATCTGTATCTGGGAAAAAGCTTTGTATTGCTTCAGCTATTTCTTTGCTTGAGTGTTCTTTTACCCATTTTTGCCCTTTATATATTGCATTTGTAAATTTTTGAATTGTATCTTCATTGTCTGCTATATAGCTTTTTTTAGCAAAATATGCTGTGTATGGAATTTCTCCTGATGCTTCTCCTACAGATGCTACTACATATCCTTTTCCTTGTTTTTCTGTTTCTGATGCTGTTGGTTCAAATAGTGTTACATAGTCTGCATTTCCACTTGCAAATGCACCTGCCATTAAGTCAAATTTTATGCTGTCATCTAGTACTAAATCTGTACCTGGGTTAAGTCCATTTTTTCTTAGTACATATTCAAATGTCATATATGGCACTCCGCCTTTTCTTCCTGGTATTATTGTTTTACCTTTTAGATCTTGCCAACTAAAATTATCTGTATCGTTTCTTGCAACTAAGAAAGAACCGTCTTTTTTAGTCATTTGAGCAAATACTTGGCAATAGTCTTCTTTACCTTCGTTATATACATATATTGAAGCTTCTGGCCCTGCAAATCCTATATCACATTGGTTACTTAGCACTGCTGTCATAACTGCATCTGCTCCTTGACCTGTTGATAATTCTATGTCTATACCATTTTCTTTAAAAAATCCTTGGTTTATTGCCACATATTGTGGAGCGTAAAATACTGAACGAGTTACCTCGTTTACTTTTATTAATTTTGCTTCTTCTGTGGTTGTTGTTTCGTTTTTATTTGTTTTTACACTAATTATACCTATTACAACTAAAGCAATTACAACAATTGTAATTACACTTATAATTATTTTATTTTTCAAAATCTTTCCTCCTTTTATTTTACCAAGCGTTCTATTGGTAATTTTGGGTTTATTTATATTTTTTTGATTTTAGGATAAATTTTTCAAGTAGTAATACTGCTAAATACATTAGGCCTGCTACAATTCCTAATATAATTACACTTGTCATAACTAAGTCTAGTTTGAACACCTGACCTCCATAAACTATTAGATATCCGAAGTCCTGCTTTTGATACTAAGAACTCTCCTGATATTACTCCTACTAATGAAAGACCTATATTTACTTTTAATGAATTTATAAATGTTGATAAATTTGCTGGTATAATAATTTTTCTTAAAATTTGAAACTTGGTTGCTTTAAATGTTCTTGCCATTTTTATTACTTCTTTATCAGTTTTCAAAAATCCATTTAAATTTTCTAATATTGTTACTATTAATGATATTGCAATTGCCATTACAATTATTGCCGGAGTTCCTGCTCCTACCCAAATTATTATAATCGGTCCGCAAAGCTACTTTTGGCAAACTGTTTAATATAACTAAGTATGGTTCTGCAACATCTGATAAGAAATCTGACCACCATAAAATAATTGCAACTAATATTCCAATTAATGTTCCTAGTAAAAAACCTACTACTGTTTCATAAACTGTAACTCCTATGTGCATTAGTAAGTCATTTGATTGTAAGTTCATGAATGTTTGTAAAATTCTACTTGGTTGGCTTGTTATAAAACTGTCTATTATTCCTTTATTTGCTGCAATTTCCCATATTGCTAAAAATGCTACTAATATTAATATTTGCGTAAATAGTACTAAATATTTTCTACTTCTTTTACCTTTTAAGTATTTTTTTCTTTCTTCTGAAACAATTAACTTATTCATCTACTCCCAACTCCTTCCATAAGGTATTGAAATACTTACTAAATTTGGGATTTTCTCTTGTATTAATTGGTGTTCTGTTTTCTGTTTCAAAATCAATTTTGCAAATATCTTTTATTGTTCCTGGTCTTTTGCTTAGAACTAATACTCTATCAGACATACTTATTGCTTCTGATATATCGTGTGTAACAATTAGTGCTGTTATTTTTTCTTTTCTTAGTATTTCGTAAATATCGTTTGTTACCATTATTCTTGTTTGATAGTCTAAGGCTGAAAATGCTTCATCTAATAATAGTAGTTTTGGCTTTACTGCAAGTGTTCTGATTAAGGCTACTCTTTGTCTCATTCCTCCTGATAGCTCAGATGGGTATTTGTCTTTGAATTCATATAGGTTATATTTTTTTAGTAAATTTTCTACATATGCTCTGCTTTCTTTGTCTTTTTTTCCTTTTACTTCTAATCCAAACATTGTGTTACTTAGGATATTTCGCCATTCTAGCAAACAATCTCTTTGCAACATATATCCAATTTTAGAAGAAGGACCATCTACTTTTTCTCCGTCTATGTAGATTTCTCCTGTTGTCTTGTCTTCTAACCCTGCTATTATTGATAGTAGTGTTGATTTTCCACATCCACTTGGGCCTATGATGCTGACAAATTCACCTTGATTTACTCTAAAATTTACTCCATTTAGTGCAATTACTTCGCCTTCTTTGTTTTGGTATTTTTTGCTGATGTTTTTTACTTCTAATACTTTTTCCATTGTTTTCCTCCTTGTCATTTATCCTACAATATCTTATGTAAAATAAATGAAAGAAGTTCTTTTTTCGCTCTTGATTTTTATATTTAATTCTTTACTACTCTTCTATTTCTTAGCTTTCAGGTTCGTCTGTCTCTATTACATTCAGGTGTATATCAATTTTGTAATTTTCTAATACATTTGTACCTATTGTCTTTTCTCTTTCTTTTTTCTTTGAATTCCATGGTTCTTGCCCTGTGTATATGACTATTGGTACTACTCTGGGATAATTTGTTTTCGAATTAAATCTTTTTTCTTTGCTCCATTCATATATGATGTCAATACAATAATTTAAAATTTTGTAGTCAATTGTTCTGTCAATAAAATCTAAATGTTCAATCAGAAAAAACGTCTCTGTATTTTTATGCCTGTATATAATTGGCAATTCAATATCTTTGTATTTTCGTTCTATGTATTTACTTATATATCTCTCTATGTCACTTTCTTCTATTTTTTCTTTTGATATTAAATATTTGTTAATAAGCTCTGTTGCTTCGTGCTTATCTTCTAATACCATTTTTATTATTGATTTTTTCTTTGGTTCTTTCCTTATATCATAACTTGCACTCTCTTCTGCAAGCTGAAAAATTGCATTTAGTCTTAGTTTGTGTATGCAATCAATATAATCTTTGTATGTAAAGACTTTCAACTTTTGCCTCCTTATTTAGTTCTGTTGTTTTGGATTTTTGTTTTCGAATTGAATTTCGAATTAAATCTAGATTTGAATCAAAATTTTATTAATAAAACTATTTTCATTAAAACACAAAACGGAAGAAATTTCAATATATTTCTCCCATTTTTTTCAACTTTTCATCGCAAAATTCGACATTTTTCGACATCGATGTCCCTTTGGTAATGTGTTTTTGGGTGTTTTTAAGGACTGTCCTCAAAAACACCTACCTATTTGAAGTAACTGCTTATTTCTTCTAAGTCTTCAAAATTCTTTTGTCTTAATATTTCAAATGCTACTATTGCAACTGAGTTTGATAAATTTAGCGATCTTAATGTTTCTCTCATTGGTATTCTTATTGTTTGCCCTATATATTTTTGTAAGATGTCTTCTGGTAAACCTTTTGTTTCTTTTCCAAATAGTATAAATACTTCGTCCATTTTGCTGTAGTCTGGTTCTGAGTATACGTGTTTTCCTTTTGTTGTTGCAAAGTACATGTTGTTTTCTTCTACTTTGTATTTTTCTAGGAATTCTTTGAATGATTTGTGCTCTTCTATTTCTACTTTGTCCCAGTAGTCTAGCCCTGCTCTTCTTATTGCTTTTTCTGATATGTCAAATCCTAGTGGGTATACTAGGTGTAGTTTTGCTCCTATTGCTGCACATGTTCTTGCTATGTTTCCTGTGTTTTGTGGTATTTCTGGTTCTACCATTACTATGTTTATCTTCATTTTTACCCTTCTTTCATTTTGAGTATTTATTTGTCAATTACCCAATTGTTCCCTTTCTTTTATTAATTGTATTGCTAAATTTTGCCTTTTACTTTCTGCCTTACATATTCGTACAAAATAATCCCTGTTGCAACAGATGCATTCAAGCTTTCTGTTTTCCCAAGCATAGGTATTTTTATCTTCTCATCTGCCATTTTTTGAATATGTGGCTCTACACCATTTGCCTCATTCCCAATTATTATTGCCTTTTTCTTATACTTAATATCATATACACTATTTTCTGTTTGTAGTGAAGATACAACGACTTTAAAGCCATTTTCTTTTACTTCTTTCAATGTTTCAGCTAAATTCTCGCATTCTATTATCTTTATTCTGAAAATTGCTCCCATCGTTGAGCGCACTACTTTTGGGTTGTACGCATCTGCTGTTCCTTTTGAGACAAGTATTTGTGTTACCCCTATACTATCAACTGTTCTTAGTATTGTTCCTAGGTTTCCGGGATCTTGTACATCGTCTAGCACTACTATTATTTCTTCTTCATAGTTGATTTTTTTGTCTTCGTTGTTTTTACCTACAACTGCTAGTATTCCTTGCGGTGCTTGTACTTCTGATATTAACTTAAATATTTTGTTTGTTACATATGTGCATTCATGTTTTGCTATTTCATACATTAGCTCTTTGTTTATGTTTTCTGCTTTTTCGCAGTCTTCACATATTATTATTTGTTTGATGTTTGCTTTTTCTTGTATTGCTTCTCCTACTAATTTTATTCCTTCTATTATATATTCGTTGTTTTGGTCTCTATATTTTTTGTCTTTTAGTTTTTTTATGTGTTTTACAAGTTCGTTGTCTTTACTTGATATTATTTGCATTTTATTTCAGCCCTTTCTTGCTTTTGTGCTTATATTATATTCATTTTTTTATTTATTATCAAGTCTTTTTATTTGGCGATGTTTTTTTGCTCCGTCCCCAAAAACATCAAAAATTGTGTGACGTCATTTAAAATTTGTCTCTCATTAGAAGAACCAACTTCCAAAGTAATCATAGGCTTTACACCATTAGAAAACTTGATTTTAGTACCATAATGCTTAATTAGCTCAACTAAGTCTATTCCAAGCTCTTCGTGGCTAGCAACTGGTGCAAATGTAAATACAACATTCATTTTTTTACTTGCAACCTTCTCTATTCTCAATGACTTTGCTAGATATTTTATTCTTGCAATGTCGATTAGATTTTCTAATTCTGCTGGCATATTTCCAAACCTGTCAATTATTTCGTCTATTACATTTTGGATGTCTTCTTCATTTTTGCATAATGCAATATTTTGATATATTTCAATTTTTTGGTTTGAGTCACTTATGTATTCGTCTGGAATATAGCTTGTTACGTTTAAGTCTATTTGTAAGTCTGCTTCTGGTCTTACTTCTATTCCCTTCATTTCTTTTACTACTTCGTCTAACAAGTTGCAATATGTGTCATATCCAACTTGTTCTAAGTGACCTGATTGTATTTCTCCTAGCATACTTCCTGCGCCACGTATTTCTAGGTCTCTCATTGCTATTTTGAACCCTGAACCGAATTCTGTAAATTCTTTTATGGCTTTTAATCTTTTGTCTGCTACTTCTGATAATAGTTTGTCTTTTTTGTATGTGATATATGCATATGCCTGTCTGTCTGCTCTACCAACTCTTCCACGTATTTGATATAATGCTGCTAGTCCCATTCTGTCTGCATTTTCTACTATTATTGTATTTGCATTTGGAATGTCTATTCCTGATTCTAGAATTGTTGTACATACTAATACATTTGTGTTTTTGTCAACGAAGTCCTGCATTATTTCTTCTATTTGTTTTCCTGGCATTTGTCCGTGTGCATATACAACGTTTGCTTCTGGTACTAGTTCTGATATTTGTTCTGCTTTTCCTGCTATCCCTTCTACATTATTAAATAGGTAGAAAACTTGACCGTCTCTTTCTAGTTCTTTTGTTATTGCTTCTTTTACTACTTCTTCGTCATATTCTAGTACATAAGTTTGAACTGGTTTTCTGTTATATGGTGGTTCATATATTACTGACATATCTCTTACTCCTACTATTGACATATGTAGGGTTCTTGGGATAGGTGTTGCTGTCATTGTTAATACGTCTACACTCATTTTTAATTGTTTTATTTTTTCTTTTGCTTTTACTCCAAAGCGATGTTCTTCGTCTATTATTAATAGCCCTAAATCTTTGAATTCTACATCTTTACTAAGTATTCTGTGTGTTCCAATTACTATGTCCACTTCTCCCAATTTTAGTTTTCTTATTACTTCATCTTGATATTTTTTTGTTTTAAATCTGTTTAATATTTCTACTGTTATTGGGTAGTCTTTCATTCTTTCTTTGAATTCTTTGTATTGTTGTTCTGCCAAAACTGTTGTTGGCGCTAAATATGCTACTTGTTTTCCATCTGTGGCTGCCTTAAAGGCTGCTCTTATTGCAACTTCTGTTTTACCATATCCAACGTCTCCACAAAGTAGTCTGTCCATTGGTTTTGCGTTTTCCATATCTTTTTTTACTTCTTCTATACATCTTAATTGGTCATCTGTTTCTTGATATGGGAATTTGCCTTCAAATTCATTTTGCCATGGCGTGTCTTTGCTAAAGCTATATCCTTGTGCTTTTTCTCTTTTTGCATATAGCTCGATTAGCTCTTTTGCTACTTCTCGTAAATTTTTCTTTACTTTTGCTTTTGTTGTTTCCCATTCTTTTGAGCCTAGTTTGTTCATTTTAGGTTGAAGGCTGTCTCCACCAACATATTTTCTAACTGCATCTAGGTCACTGGTTGGGACATATAATATTGCATCATCTCTATATTTTATTTTGATGTAATCTTTTATAGTGTTATCTGCTTTTATGGTGTTTACCCCTATATAAAGTCCTACACCATATTTTCTATGTACTACGTAATCGCCAACACTTAAGTCTGCATATACAACTTTTTCCGCTTCTTTGAATGCTGATGATACAAGTCTTTTCTTTCTTTTTTCACTGCTTACTAATTCGTCTGCTTGTATTACAATTTGATTTGTTTCGTAATTTTCAAATCCTGATGATAACTTTCCTATGGTTATTGTTACTGTACTTTCTTTTGATGTTACAATTATTGTTTTGTCTAGCTTTTCTTCTATTCTGTTTATTATTTCTCTTTCATCTAGTAACTTTTTTAATTGCTTTGCTTTTTCTTTGTTTTCTAGTAATATATAAACTTTTTTATTCTCGTTAATTGCTTTTTCTAACTCTTCAAATAAATTTTCAATTTCGCTTTTAAAATAATTTATTTCACGATAATTAAATTTATATTTTGGACCATTTATTTTGCTCTCTGTGTCTTGTTTTTCTATATATACTAACTGCTTCTTATCTAAGATTTCTTCTATTTCGTTCATTTCTAGCATATTTGTTATGGCCTCAGGTGTAACTTTTCCTTTTTCTTTTAATGCTATTTGTAAATTATGATTGTCTGTTTTTATATTTTTTGCTCTTGTTTTTATTTTATTTATTTCGTCTAAGAATACGCAATATGAAGAGCCTAGGTAATCTAATATTGTTGCTTGCTCTTTATAAAAAGCATCAAAATATTTGTCTATTTTACTTATATAATTTCCTGCTTTTATTTGCTCTATGTCTTCTTCATCATCTATTTTTTTGCATATTTCTTCTATTTTTGTTTCTAGTATATATTCATGTGCTGGATATATTGTCGCTGTTTCCCTTGTGTTTATTGACCTTTGACTTGTTATGTTAAAATCACGAATTGAGTCTACTTCATCTCCCCAAAATTCAATTCTTACTCCTGTTTTTTCATTGATTGCTACATCAACAATTCCACCTCTTACGCTAAATTGTCCTCTTCCTTCTATAAGGTCACATCTTGTATATCCTAGCTGTACCAGCTTTTGCTTGATTTCTTCTAAATTGTAGATTTCGCCTACTTTGAATTTTATTTCATTTTTGTATAGTGATTTTTTTGCTGGCAATTTTTGCATTACTGCTTCTATTGTTGTTACTACTATTAGGTTCTTTTTTGTGTTGATTTCGTTTAGTGCTTCTATTCTTTGATATTGTATGTCTTTACTTTCTGCTACATAGTCATATGTTACTATTTCTTTTTTAGGAAATAGTACTACTTTTTCTGTGAAGTATTTTATGTTTTCATATATTTTTTTTGCTTGTATCTCATTATATGTTAGTATGCATATTGGCTTTTTTCCAAATTCGTTTATTGCTGTACCTATTTGTACCATTCCCACGTCATTTAAGCCCGATATTGCTACCGGGCTTTGTTTTTGTTCTATATTTTTTATTAATTCTATGAATTTGGAATTTTTTCCAAGCTCTCCTAAAATTGTGTTCATTGTCTTCTCCTAAGTTTTTTCATAAATCTTATTATACCACAATTCCTAATATTTTACAACTAATTTATCAAATTTAGAATGTATATATTTTTCTAATTTCCCCATAAATTCATTTGGCTTAATCTCTTTTTTTGCAACCATATCTAGTCCTTTTTCCCAGCTAGCTGTAAGTTTTGGGTTTAGCATATCTGGCATAGAACCATAAACAATGTCATAAATTGTCTCGCCTTTTAAAGTTGGAGTAATTATTTGAGTTTTGCTGTTGATTTCCATATACTTAATACGCTCAAGTTTTTTGATAATTTCTCCCCTTGTTGCCGCTGTACCAATTCCAGCTCCTTTTATTTGTTCACGTAGTTCTTCTTCTTCAATTAATTTTCCTGCGTTTTCCATCGCTAAAATGATGTTTCCTGAGTTGTATCTTGAAGGTGGTGATGTTTCAGCTTCTTTTAATTCAAAATTTTGTATTTCTAGTTCCTGTCCTTTTTTTAGTGTTTTTAAAATTTCTAAGTCTGCTTGTTTTTCATTATTATCATTAATTTTTTCTGAGTTTTCCACAGTTTTTTCACTAGTTGTGGATTTTGCTTGTGGTTTTAATACTTCTAAATATCCTTGGTTTACACATACTTTTCCACTTGCATTAAATATTTCTTTTGTCTTTTCTTCTTCGATCTCAACCGTAACTTGTATTTTATTGAATTCTGCTGGTGGATAAAATATTGCTAAAAATCTTGTTACAATTACTTTGTATACTTGCTTTTGTAAGTCTGGTAATGAATTGAAATTTTCATATCCTTGTCCTGTTGGTATTATTGCGTAGTGGTCTGTTATTTTGCTGTCATTTACATATTTTGTTTTTATTAAATTGGTAGAATATTTTTCATCTATCATTTTTTTGATATATCCTTGAACTTCTTCGTCTTTATATCCCCTTGTAATTCCATTTAAGTTTTTTGATATTTCTTTTGCAACTGCTGTTGATAGTACTCTTGCGTCTGTTCTTGGATATGTTACAAGTTTCTTCTCATATAAATTTTGTATTATTTCTAGTGTTTGGTCTGGTTTTATTTTAAATCTTTTTGTACATTGATTTTGTATTTCTGCTAAGTTAAATAATAATGGCGCATTTTCTTTTTGTTTTGATTTTTTTAGTTCTGTTATTTTCGCTTTTTTTCCTTGCAAACTTGCTATAAATTGTTTTGCATCTTCTTCTTTTTTAAATCCTGTCTCATTGTATAGCTTTGGAGATTCAAACATTTTTGAATTTTCATTTACTTTCCATTCTGCTTTAAATGTAGCATTTTGTTCTCCAAATTCTCCGTATTATTTTATAGTATTTTGTTTTTACAAAATTTCTGATTTCTCTTTCTCTTGAGACTATCATACCAAGTACACAGGTCATAACTCTTCCTACCGAAATTGATGCTTTATCTTCGTTTATTTTGTTTGCTAATCTTCTTCCATATATGATTGATAATAATCTCGAAAAATTTATTCCTATAAGGTAATCTTCTTTTGCCCTTAAATATGCACTGTCTGATAGACTATCATATTCAGATTGGTCTTTTGCTTCTTTAATTCCACGTAATATTTCTTCTTCTGTTTGGGAATCTATCCAAACTCTTTTTATTTTTGCTTTTTCGTTTGGGTGAGCCATCATAAAGACTAACCTTTGTATATATTCCCCTTCTCTTCCAGAGTCTCCTGCATTATAAATTTCTTCTATGTCTTCTCTTTGCATTAATCCTTTTACTATATTAAATTGATTTTCAACTTGTGGTATTATCTCGTATTTCCATTCTTCTGGTATGAATGGTAAGGTGTCTAGTCTCCAAAATTTTAGTTTTTCGTCGTATTTTTCTGGGTAACTCATTGTTACTAAGTGTCCTACACACCATGTTATTATCCATTGGTCTGATTCTAAGTATCCGTTTTTTCTATTTGTTGTTATTTTTAGTGCTTTTGCAAATTCCATTGCAACTGATGGCTTTTCTGTTATTAGTAGCTTTTTGCTCAATTTTTTCACCTTTCTTATTTGACAACTTATGGTTATTAGTATAGTATATTTCTACTTTGTTGTCTAGCGAACAAAGTAATTTTTTTACTTTTTGAAAATGAAGATGTGTCCCTAATTGGACACTTGAATTTTTTGTCAATTTGTTGTATAATGCAAAAAGTTAACAAAGAACGTTGAGAGGAGCTTTTTTAAATGGAATACAATTTTAATGAAATTGAAAAGAAATGGCAAGAATATTGGGAAGAAAACAAGACATTTTTTACTGATGTTTGGGACTTTTCGAAACCAAAATTTTATGCCTTAGATATGTTCCCATATCCTTCAGGACAAGGATTGCACGTAGGTCACCCAGAGGGGTATACTGCAACTGATATTATGTCTAGAATGAAGAGAATGCAAGGATATAATGTTTTGCATCCAATGGGATGGGATGCTTTTGGGCTTCCAGCAGAGCAATATGCTATTAAGACTGGAAATCATCCTGCTGAGTTTACTTATAAAAATATTGAGACTTTTAAGAAACAATTGAAAATGCTTGGTTTATCTTTTGACTGGGATAAGGAGCTTTCTACTTGTGACCCTAATTTTTATAAGTGGACACAATGGATTTTTAAACAATTATATAATGATGGTTTGGCAAAATTAGTTGAGATGCCTGTTAACTGGTGTGAAGGTTTAGGGTGTGTTTTATCTAATGATGAAGTTATTAATGGTAGAAGTGAAAGAGGAGATTTCCCTGTTGTTCGTAAGAATATGAAACAATGGGTTTTGGATATTCCAAAGTATGCTGATATTTTGTTAGATGGCTTAGATGATATTGATTGGCCAGAGTCTACTAAGGAAATTCAAAGAAATTGGATTGGTAAGTCTGAAGGTGCTGAAGTTAACTTTAAAGTTGCAGGTTCTGAAGATTTAGAATTTACAGTATTTACTACAAGACCTGATACTTTATTTGGTGCAACTTATTGCGTTTTAGCTCCTGAACTTGATTTAGTAAATGAGATTACAACACCTGAACAAAAACAAGCTGTTGAAGATTATAAAAAGCAAGCAGCTTCAAAATCAGATTTAGAGAGAACTGAGTTAAATAAAGATAAAACTGGTGTGTTTACAGGGGCTTATGCTATAAATCCTGTAAATGGAAAAGAAATTCCAATTTGGATTTCTGACTATGTTTTATCAACTTATGGAACTGGTGCTATTATGGCTGTTCCTGCTCATGATGAAAGAGATTATGAATTTGCTAGCAAGTTTGGTCTTAATATTATACCTGTTTTGGAAGGTGGAGATGTTTCAAAAGAAGCATTTACAGGTGACGGATTACATATTAATTCTGATTTCTTGAACGGTTTAAATAAAGAAGACGGAATTGCTAAAATGATTGAGTGGCTAGAAGATAAGAAAATTGAAACTAAAAAAGTAAATTATAAATTACGTGAGTGGATTTTTGCAAGACAACGTTATTGGGGTGAACCAATTCCAGTTGTTTACTTAGATGATGAAATGAAAGCTTTGGCAGATAGTGAATTACCTTTAGTTTTACCAGAACTAGAAGACTATGCACCATCAAAATCTGGTGCTTCACCACTAGATAAAGCAGAAAATTGGGTAAATACTACATTTGAAGGTAAACCTGCAAAAAGAGAAACAAGTACAATGCCTGGTAGTGCAGGGTCTAGTTGGTATTTCCTACGTTATATTGACCCTAATAACCAAGATGAATTGGCTAATAAGAAATTATTAGAATATTGGATGCCAGTAGACTTATATGTTGGTGGTCCAGAACACGCAGTTGGGCACTTACTATATTCAAGATTTTGGAATAACTATCTATATAACAAAGGATATGTTCCAGTAAAAGAACCATTTGCAAAACTACGTCATCAAGGTATGATTTTAGGAACAAATGGCGAAAAAATGAGTAAGTCTAAAGGAAATGTAATCAATCCAGATGATATGGTAAAAAATTACGGTGCAGACTCTTTAAGAATTTATGAAATGTTTATGGGACCACTTGAATCAGCTAAGCCTTGGGACCCTAATGGAATTGAAGGTTCTAAGAGATTTTTAGACCGTGTTTGGAGATTGTATACATCTGATTTAATACAAGATGCAGAAAACAAAAACTTAGAAAGAGTTTATCATTATACAGTTAAAAAGGTAACTAATGATTATGAAACAATGAACTTTAATACTGCTATTTCTCAAATGATGATTTTCGTTAATGCAGTAAATAAAGAAAAGGTATTCCCTAGAGAATATGCTGAAGGTTTCGTGAAATTGCTTAACCCTATTGCTCCACATATTACTGAAGAATTGTGGAATATATTGGGTCATACAGGTACTATCGCTTATGAGAAGTGGCCTGAATTTGATGAAGTTAAGACCATTGAAGATACAATTACTTTACCTATTCAGTTTAATGGTAAGTTAAAAGCCACAATTCAAATTGCTCTAGATGAAGATGAATCTTCAATTAAAGAAAAAGTTCACGAGGCAATTGATGATAAGCTAGAAGGTAAATCTATTGTTAAAGAGATTTATGTTAAAAATAGAATTTATAATATTGTTGTGAAATAATTATATAATTTAATTTTAAGGGTTGATATATCAATGTATCAACTCTTTATTAATTATCTCTTGTAATTAAATTGTAATTAAGATTTAACACATTTGAAACACAATAATTGTCTCTTTATAGTATAATAGCTTTAGATTATACTAAGGAGAATTATAATGAGTGTAGAATCAGATTTAAGAAAAGATGGAATAGAAGTAGTAAACAAATTAGACACATTAAGAATAAATTCACTAGCAAGAGCTGTCTCTACTAAATTATGTGAAACTTTTCCTGAGTTCAATTTAGACCAAAACGAATTATTTATAAAACTATCTAGATTAGATATGTATAGAGCAAAAATGCCTGAAGGTATGGCAGAAGCAAATTACTTTTACAAAAACACTTCAATATACTTTAACGAACACATACAAGACGAGGATTTAGAAGAATTTGCAATTCACGAATGTATACATTATCTTCAAGAAGTAAAAGATAAAAAGAACACTTTAATAAGAATGGGACTTTGCGATTATACAGAATTCAAAATTTATGGATTAGGCTTAAACGAAGCAGCTGTACAACTCATGGCTTCTAAGGTTAATGGTATTCCAAAAGAATTTGTAAAATACTTTGGAATTAGTTTTGAGACAAACAGCCCTTCTTATTATCCTTTGGAATGTTGTTTAGTAAATCAAATGGCATATCTTGTAGGAGAAGAACTTTTATTTAAAAGTACTTTAAATAGTGATGATGATTTTCAAATTAAATATTCTCAAATCACTTCTCCAAAAGTTTTCTTGTCAATTCAAGGGGCTATTGATGATATTATTAACGCAGAAGAGGAAATTATCAAATTAAATAATAGAATTGCGACTGTTGACGATAGGAATAAAAAAATTGATACAATGTTAAAGAAAATTGACGAGTTAAAACACGAGATTGCTTTGACTTTTATGAGAACTCAAAATCTTATAATTTCTAGTTATTTTGATAGTACTTTTGCTACTATTACAAATTTGGAAGAAGTTGAAAATTATAGGAAAAAGTTGTATTCTTTTAAGGATTACTTGGGATATGTTGACGGATATACTTTCTTTAATGATTATTATGTAAGTAAAATGGAACAGTTGGAAGAAAGATATAATGCTTTGGAAAATGGCGAGGTCTTCTCTACTGCGCTTAAGGTTATTACTAAAAAAGAAAATAAATTTGTGGCTTTCCTTAAGGCTATTAAGAGATTACTATTCCATGAAAACGCAGAAAAATCTTTTGATGCTTTTGGGGACGGAGCAAAAAAACATTAGTTGGAACTTTTTGGGACAGGCCAAAAAAGTTTTGAAAAATTTAAAAATAAAACCAAATTATTAAACTTTTTGTCTAATAATTTGGTTTTTCTACATATGTATGTGTTTTTTTATTGGTGTTTTTTTGCTCCGTCCCCAAAAACATCGATTATACTTCTAGCCGCTTCTCTTCCTGAATTTGCAGCCCAAGCAACAGTACCCTTTATTCCAGCCAAATCTCCACCAGCATAAATTTTAGGATTTGATGTTTGATAATTTTCATTTATTTCAATATTTCCCCATTTATTTAACTCTAAGCCTAAATCTTTTACAAATGGTGCAGGTTGTGATCCTAAAGCCATTACAATATAATCAATTTCAATTTCATAATTGCTGTCTTCTATATTAACTGGTACTAGTCTTGTTTCGCCTTCTTTTTGTTTTAATTCTGTTTTTATCAGTTCAACCTTTTCTACCTTTTTATTTCCTAATATTTTTACTATATTATTTTGAAATAGAAATTCAACATTTTCTTCAATTGCTTCTTCTATTTCTTTGTCTTCTGCTGGCATTTGCTCTCTTGCTCTTCTATAAATGACTTTTACTTCTTCTGCGCCTAGTTTTTTGATTGTCCTTGCACAATCCATTGCAACATTTCCGCCACCTATTACAGCTACTTTTTTACCTTTATAATCTGGGTGCAAGTTGTATTCTAATAGCTCATTTCCGCCATAAACTCCTTGTAGTTCTTCTCCTTCTACTCCCATTTTTGAAGATATATTTGCTCCTATTGATAAAAATATTGCATCATATTGATTTTCTAATTCTTCTAGTTTTATGTCTTTTCCTAGTTCTTGTTTGTATTTTACTTCAATACCTAAGTCTAATATATTATTTACTGTTTGTTCAACTATCTTTTTATCTAGTCTAAACTGTGGAATTCCATGCACTAATAATCCACCTAAGTAGTCGTATTTTTCATATATTGTAACTTTTATACCGTTCCTTTGCTAGAAAAGCTGCTGCTGTTAGACCTGCTGGCCCGCCACCTATTACAGCTACCTTTTTATTTTTTTTGTTTGCTGTAATTTGGTCACTATCCTGTTGCGCATTAGGTTGCCCTTTCTCATTTTTCCAACAATTTTTTAGTCTTTCATTTTGTTCCATAGCCTTATCAAACACTAAAGCTTCTAACTCTCCTATTGAAACAGGTTCACCTTTTATTCCCCTTACACAAGACCCTTGACATTGCTTTTGATGTGGGCAAATTCTTCCACATACTCCTGGCAGTACTGTGGTTCTACTTAATATTTTATATGCTTCTTTATAATTTCCTTGTTTTACTTGTTCAATAAATGTAGGGATATCATTTTGTAGTGGACATCCTTTTAATGAACATGGTTTTACTTTACAATTTAAACAATAATTTGCTTTTTCCATAATTGCCTCCTTTTATATTATAGGGTGTTTTTGGGGGCAGCCCTAAAACACCCAAAAGCTCCTTAAACAATTTGTTTTAAGTCTTTTATAAAATCTATTTTTTTACCTTCGTCTCTTAGTAGTGCTGCTGGGTGCCATGTTGGCATATATTTTATTCCTCTTTTCTCTATCCATTTTCCTCTTGATGCTGTAATTTTGTATTCCTTACCTAATATGTGCTGTAATGCTACGCTTCCGAAGCAGTACTATTATTTCTGGTTTTACTAATAGAACTTGATTTCTTAGGTAGTCCATACATGATGTACATTCGTCTTCTTCTGGATTTCTGTTTGACGGCGGTCTACACTTTACTATGTTTGCTATATATACTTCTTCTCTTTTTATTCCTAGCATCTTAAACGCTTGGTCCATTAGCTTTCCCGCTTTTCCTACAAATGGTTCTCCGTAGCCTGTCTTCATCTGCTCCTGGTCCTTCTCCTATGAACATTATTTTTGCTTGTTTGTTTCCTACTCCAAATACTATGTTTTGTCTTGTTTTATATAGTTTGCATTTGTTACAATTTTCTATTGATTTTTCTAGTTCTTCCCAATTGTCGTACATCTTTTACACCTTCTATTTTTTATTCTTTTATATATTATAATTTTATTTTGGTTTCGTCAAGCAGTTTGACCACACTTTCTAATGTTGCCATATAGGTCTGTCCCCTATGGCAATTTATTGCCAAAAAGGTCCGTCCCCAATGGCATGCCAAAAAGGTCCGTCCCCAATGGCATGCAAAAAAATATAAAAACCAGTAGAAATATTTCTACTGGTCCTTTTGAAAACTATTATTACTTAATATAATTTATTTTTGCTGGTGGTAAGTCTGAAAGTTTGATTTTACCGTAATAAAGTCGTCTTGCTTGTTCTCCTGTAAGCGCACCTCTTTCTATTAAGGCTTCTACAAGTATTTTTGCTTGTTTACGTTTTCTTTTTAAGACTTTTTTAGCTAGCTTTTCAGATTTTTTCATAATATTACTTGTTTGCTTGCCAAGTTCTTCCCTCTGTCTTTCAGTAAGTACTGTATAATTAATGTTTCCATTTATTATATAGCTTCCTCTACTTCCTAAATATTTTCCTTTTGTTCTCATTCTTGTTCCTAAAAGCATACTATGAATTGTCCTCGTTGCTATTTCATAATCTTCAATAATTCCCTCATTCTTTTTGCCTAAAAATATTTCTCATGAAATATCTCCCGCTAAAGTCATAGCAACTGTTTTTATCTTATCCTCGAGTGTATTTAATTTTTCTTCTTTTCCTATCTCTGGTGCAGTTATGTTTACTCCGCCACAGCCTTCTTCAAGAAGTCCGATAATTGATACACTCTCTGACCTTCCTTTAATCTCTCTTAGTTCTTCATTAAGAATAAAATGCCCTACTTCATGATAGGCAACTGCTTTTACGTATTCTTTGTTTAATTCTCTAACTTCTTTAAAGCTTTTAATTTCTTTTTCAAAGACCTTTACTATACTAGTTTCACTTAATTCCTTTTTGCCCTCATTTTTTGCAAAAGTAATTGCTTCTTCTACTCTTGCAATAATATTCAGCTTGCAAGTTTCTTCTTCAAGATCAGCGGCAATATCATACATATATGAATACTGTGCTATTTTCAGAAAGTTTTTCTTACTAACGTTTACTTTGTATTTCCGCATTAACTTTCTAATTGTAGGATAATTTTCGTTATACATTTTCTCTACTTCTTTTTCCATAACAGTTTGCTTTGATTTCTCAAATACCACACTCCCAGTTAATTTAGTTTTCATTTTTCTATTCTCGCTTTCTAGCTTTATGCACATATATTGTATCAAAGTTTACATATTTAGTCAATCTTTATCTAACACATTTTTCTATTAATCTTATTTTTACGGCTTTATCTGTATCAATTTCAGCTTTACTTCCTATAGGAATTACTGTTTTTGTTTCTATATGTCCAAAGTTATTTGATTTGATAATTGGAAATTGATATTCTTCTCCTAAGCAGTCTATTACTAGCTTTTCAAGTGTTATCCCACTTTCGTGTTCATAGTTACCAATCCACAATCCTTTTATTTTATTGAATACGTCATTTTGTTTCATATAGTATAGATAGTTGCTTGCAAGCGTCGGTGATGTTTCAAAACCTAACTCTTCCAAAAACAAAATTTTATCTGTAAAATCCAAGCTATATTTTCCTGAAATCATTCCTCTAATTAAGCTTAAGTTCCCACCAATTAATTCTCCTTGTGCTTTGCCTTGTTTTATTGTTTTATATTCTTCGTTTTCTTTTCCTAATTCTAGGCTTCTGCCTACAAACCTTTTTATTGCTTCGTTATAGCTATAGTCTGTTTCGTCTGTTGCTATTGTTTTAAAGTTTGTTCCACTAAATGTTACTAATCCTGTTTTTGCTGTTATTATATTTGTTAATGACGTGATGTCGCTGTATCCACATATTATTTTGGGATTATTTTTTATTAGTTCGTAGTCTAAGTATTCAAATGTTGTATTTGAATTTTCTCCACCTTTTGCGCACCATATCATTTTAATGTTTGGGTCTTTGAACATTTCGTTTATGTCTTCTGCTTTTTCTTTTGAAGTAGCACTGTATCCATTTGTGTTTGAGTAGAAGTTTTTTGAAAATTTTACTTTAAATCCATCTTTTTCTACTTTTTCTTTTGCTTTTTCTATTTCTTCTATGTTGTCTCCTATTATTGGGTTTGATGGTGCTACTACTCCAATTGTATCTCCTCTTTTTAGTTTTTCTGGGATTATCATTTTGGCCTCCTTTTTTGTTTTCTATATGTTTTTATATATTTTTTGATATTATTTGTCAAGTATTTTTAGAACACAAAAAAACCAGTAAGAATTCTTACTGGTTTCGAGTTTTTTCAAATGTAGTTGTTAAGCCTAATTGTAACCGCCTTCACATTCAACAGGTTCTTCTAAAAAGCCGTCTTCTGTCATATTTTCCTCACAGAAATATGATGCTATCATAGCATTTGCTATATCATCTTCATCATATACATCTAACATTTCCCAAATAGGATTGTTGAATTGTACTAACGCAATTGTCAAAGTCTCTTCGTCTACTAGTTCTTTCCCTAGTCTATCTGCAATTTCTTTCGCTTCTAAAAGAACATACGGAAATGGAATTGTAATTGAATATTTATCTTCCTTAATGTAATATTCCGTTTCTAGCATATCAATTGCGCTTTCAATCATCATTAACAATAACATATAACAGAAATCTTCTTCATCTTCTCCAATTTGACCCCCCTTTAAATCTTCTTCTTTGATGTAGCATGAAAATAGCTTTTCATTATACATATATTGAGAAATTAAAGATGTGTTGTCTTCTAACAAAATAAATAATAGAAATTCAGAAGTCAAGTCTTGTCTTAGATACATTTTGTCGTATCTTTCCAGTGCTTTTTGTAGTATTTCACAAACCCGGCCGCTACATGCAACTTTCATTTTTGTGTTTTCCATAAAGAAGTCCTCTCTTTCTACTTTTGACATAATGTATTATATATCGTTTTTGATTTTATGTCAAGTGTTTGGATGCTTTTTTGTTTTTCGTATTATTAGATATTGGTTTTGTGATTTTCATCTAAGCTCTATTAATGCTGTACACAATCCATAACCTTGTTTTTCAACTCTAAAAGAGTGGATTAAATCTGAATTACAAACACTACAAATACCACTGTCTACAATATTTTCTTGCTTTAATCCTATTCTTTCTAGTATTATCTTATTAATCAAAACTGTATCTATATTCCATTTTGCATTTGGTGTTTTCTCTTCAATTATTTCATCTAAACTTTCTAAATCTTGAAATTCATCTTCAAATAAATCCTTTACATCTCTATCCACTTCAAAATGGCATTTTCTAATACTTGGACAAATACAGCAAATTATATCTTTTGGATTACATCCAAATTCATCCTGCATCTTTTGCACTGTTTTTACAGATATCCTTTGCAAAGTCCCTTTCCAGCCTGAATGAACATTTGCAATTATTTTTTGAATCGGGTCAAAGAATAAAAGTAAAATGCAATCTGCATTTGTCGTTGCGAGCATAATATCTTTATTTTTAGTAATCATACCATCTGTTTTGCTATATTGCTCTAAATTAAAATCAGGCTTATCTAAATTTACTTTTTCTGTTATTATTTTCACTTCATCTGTATGGTCTTGGTTTGTCTTTACCAGATGTGTATAGTTTGAACCCATTGCATTACTTAGCTCTTTGTAGTCTTGCATAGCTTTGTCGTATTCATATTTTTCCAGTGGTTGTTTATTCGCTCTCGCAGTCCTATAATTTCTATCTATTCCTAGACTATACGCATGATTTATATAATCTTTATATTCCAACAATTTTCTAAATTGCAAAAATTCAATTCCATCTTTTTTTACGTGAATAACGTTTTCATTTGATAAATCCATACTTCCTCCTTTTGATGTTTTTGGGGACGGAGCAAAAAAACATCGATTTTTTAAGATGTGTTCCAAACTGGACAAAATGTCCATTAGGAAACGTCCCCATTGGACATTTTTGATAAAATTTCGTCTTTTGTTTTTTGGTCTATATAATTGTAACAATTATCTTTTTGTTTAGAATTAAACCCACAAATTGCATGATATTTACAATATGTGCATGGCGTGTTTCCTTTTTTATTATATGGCTTTAAGTCGATTTTACCACTTAAAATTTCTTTTCCTATGTCTTTTATTGTTTTATAAATGTAGTCTTGTAGAATTTTGAATTCTTCTTGCTTTACACCATTTGTCCATTTTTCGTTGATTGCTCCTGATGTTGTTAGTGCTGCTGGCACTAGTTTTGAGCTTCCTGTTTTTAGTGTGTTGTCGTTCATTTTTATTATTTTTACGTCTGCTATGATTAAGCCTTTCATTTTGAAGTTTTTTCTGATTAGTTCTTCTATTTCTTCTTCTGACATTTTCTTTTCTGCTTTTACCATCTGCTCTAGTAGTGAGAAATAGAAAATTCCTGCTGGCATAATGTCTGCTTGTTTGCATATTGCGTCTGTGTATGTTAATAGTTGTATTTGTAGACCTGCATATACTTCATTTAAGTCAATATTTTTTGCTGATGACTTGTAGTCTATTATTCTTAGGTATTTTCCGGTCTTCGCTATTTGCTGTGTCTATTCTGTCTATTTTTCCTGTTATTTCAATCTTTTTACCATCTTCTAATTTCAGAATGATTGGTTTATATTCGCCTTTTTTTCCAAATTCTATTTCTGTTCCTGATATGCTGAAATCGCTATATATGATTGTTTGTATGATGTATTTTAGTGCTTTTGATACAATCTTTTTCAACCTTCTTACTAGAACTTTGTATTTTGCTGTTGCTGTGAATACAAAGTTTTTGCTTAGGCTTAAGTTCTCGTCAATTATTTTTGATACAATTTTGGAAATCTTGTCTTCTTCTAATTCTGCTAAGTTTAGTCCTTCTTCGTTTACTTGCTCAAAAAATTGGTCGATTGTTTCATGCATAAATGAGCCTGTGTTAAAGCTTTGTACCCTTAAAGTCTCTTTTTCTTTTAGGTTTAGCCCATATTCTAGGTAATATGAAAATGGACAACTTCTATATCTTTCTAGCCTTGATACACTTGTGCTTAATGTGTTTCCATATAATTTCTCAATATTATCTTTTGATATTTCTTTTGGTATGTTTGTATATTTTAGTGCTTCTAAGTCTTCTTTTAATTTATTATTCCACTCTATTTGATTTTTATAATAGTTGTAAATTTCGTACCAAATATCGTCTATTTTTTCCTTGTTTTTTAATTTTGCTATGTTTTCTATCAATTCTTCATATGTAATTATATTGTTTACTATTTCGTAATTTTTGTTTATCACATCACTTTTTTCTTCTAGTTTTGGAAATATCCTTTTTATTTTGTTTAGCAATATTGAAGGTCTTTGTGTTTTTCCTTCACTATCTGATGATGTGTATGATAGGTATAGCTTGTTTTCCGCTGTTGTGAATGCTTTGTAAATATTGAAATTGTCTTCATATAAGTTTTCTATTGTACCTTTTGCAAGTTCTATGTTGTGTTCTTTTAGCTTTTCCCTATCTGCATCATTTAAAAAACCTTCGTCTTTATTTACACTTGGGAAAATTCCGTCATTTAGACCAATTATAAATACAGCTTGCACTTTGTGACTTCTTGACCTTTCTACATCTCCAAATATTACTTGGTCTTGTGTTCCTGGAATTTTTCCAAGTCCACTATTTTTTAAACCTATTTTCAATATTTTGCTGTAGCCATCTATTGTCATTTTGTCATTTTTAAATATGTTTATAATTTCGTCTAAAATATTTATTATAATCTGATAACTCATTTTGTATTCATTTGCTAAGTCTAATAGGTTGATTTCTTCAAGTTCTTGTATCTTTTTCAACACTTTTTCTTCTATTTCTTGTGTTTGTATAAATTGATAAATTGATTTTGTAATTCCTGTTGCTGTTCTTTCTTTTATTATTTCTTCTTGCAATTTTAATAATGGTGTTATAATCTCTTTTCTCAATTGATTTAGTCTTTCGACTTCTTGTTTTTTGTTTTCATTGTCTAATTCATATATAAAATCTTTTTTCCATTTATTTTGCTTTATTCCCCATTTGTTGCAATAATTTTCTAGTTTGAATATTTCGTCATTTTCTATATTGCAAAGTCCTAACTTGATATAGCTAAAAACTGCTTCATTTGCAAAATTCTTGTTTAAAACTTCTAATATTGCTAGTATATATTGAATTATTATGTTTTGGTTTAGGTCTCTTTTTTCATCTATAAATACTGGTATGTCATATTGGTTAAAAATTGCTCTAACTAGTGAAGAGTAACTCTCTATGTTTTTTGTAATTACTGCAATATCTTTATATCTCAAGTTTTCTTCTCTTATTAACTTTTTGATTTTCTTAGCCACATTTTCTATTTCGGAATACTCGTTTTTTGCTAAAAACAAGTCGATGTTTTCCACATTTTTTTCATATTTTGTGGATTTTATGTTGTAAATATTTTCACTTAAATGTTTTAGTTCATCTGTTTTAAATCTATGTACCTTATCTAAATTTACTGGTCTTTCCATTTCTAAATTGTTTTCTTCTACTAGGTTTAACAACTTTCTCACTGTTATTTTATTTGAATAATATATGTCTTTATCTGGATTTGTGTCAGTTTCTAAATTATCCACGCATACTGTTATATTTACCTGTTTTGCTTGTCTTATAAGCTCTTTTATAACTCCATATTCTTGCTTTGTGAAACCTGCAAACTCGTCTATATATATTATGCTGTCTTTTGCAATATCAGTATTCTCCAAATTATTTGCCAACATATCTAGTAAATCTGTTTCATCAATGTAGTTACTTGCAATCTTATCTTCAAACTTCTCATAAATTAACGCCATATCAGCTAACTTAGTTCTTAGGTACGCATCTTCGTTTTGGCTTGCTTCTTCTTTTAAAGTCTCTACTGCTATTTTATGTTTTTTAAACTCTGTAATAGCCCTCATACTTAAATCTATATTTTCATCAGACTTACCCAAAAATTTCAAGTCAGCTTTATATTGACTTAAAATTGAATATATCAACATTGCCTTTCCACACTTAGAAAGACTACTTCTATTGCTTCCACCAACTTCGCTTAACACCCTGTAAGCCATTCTACTTAAAGTCACGACCTCTGCATTCATAACCGCCTTAGTATTAATCGCTTCCATTAGCTTTTGCTCAGCTGTAAAAGAAAACTGCTCTGGTGTTATCACATAAATCTTCTTTTCCTTTTCAATTAAACTTGCTATCTCTGAAAAACAGTAGCTACTTTTACCGCTACCTGGTTTTCCATATATAATTCTTAGCGCCATTTCGCCACTCCTTTCTTATTTCCTGCCACTGGGGACGTGCCACTGGGGACGGACCTTTCTGGCAGATTCCTGCCAAGAAGGTCCGTCCCCAGTGGCAGGCTTAAAATGCTCCGCCGCCTCCGCCGTGAGCCACCACCGCCAGAGAAACCGCCACCTCCTGAGAAGCCTCCTCCGCCTCCGCTTGAGCCTCCTGATGATTTCATTACTTTTCCTAGTGTCTCGTTATATGTTCTTAAAAATCTTCTGTCTAGGCTTGCATACATATAGAATGTGCTATAATCTGATGTTATTATATCTAATAGCTCGTCGTTTGCTAATAGATTTTCTAAGTCATCATCTAAGTTTAGTCCTTTTATTCTTTTTATTATCTTTTTTGATATTCCAAAACTTACTGCATATGCTAGGTATTTTTCCCATAATGTTACGTGTTCTATGTCTCTTTCATCTAGCAAGGTGTTTTCTAGTTTGTATTTTAGTGTGTTTAGTTTACTGTAATCTCCTATTAAGTTTGCATTGTTTTTTAGCATTAGGTTGTCTGTTAGTATTAGTATTGTGGCAATACATATTAAGAATTCGTCTGCTACTAGATAACTTCCTTTTGTTAATATTCCTGTTACTAGCATTATTATTCCGAAAAGTACTAGTAAGCTTATTGTTGTTGTTACTACTTTTTGTCCTGATATTCTTTGCACTGATTTGTTTAATCTATGCCTTATCATAATTATTATATTTAAGAATATGCTTATTAATCCTATCAATGCTGGCCATGCAGATAGTGATATCATAAATATTGGTGCTTGTGTTTCGAACATATTTAGTCCATTATAACCTATATGCTTTATTACTACAACTACTGCTATTATGAATAAAAACATATTGAATACTCTTAGTACTTTTGGTACGCTTTGCTTGTTTGCTCCTAATCTTGCCATATTACTTTCAACTAGTTTATTTAGCCCTTTGAATTTTGTACTTGCTTCTTTTTCCTTTGGCATTTCTTTTAGTCTGTCAGACAATTCTACTGTGTCTTTTTTATCAAATATCCATTCATAGATATATTTTTGTATACTGTCCATTTCACATTCTTTTTCTGGTACTTTTTCTATTCCATATAAATATCTTCCACCAGTTAGTTTGTCTTTAATTTCTAATCTTATATTTCCTTTGTCAATTAGATTTAGTATTTCTGCTATGATATCTCTTGCTAGTATATTTCTGCTTCCTTGGATACATCCAGCCATTATTGCATTATATTTTTCAAATAGATAATCTTCATCTATGTTTTCTACCATATATTTTTTGTCTTTTTCATATACTAATAACAAAATAATCCAATATATTAGCAAGCAAACTCCCATAATTATGACATTTCTAGTAAATGCTTGCTTTTGTTCCGTGTGCTCAATGATATCGCCTTCGTTTTCACGGACTATCTCTGTTGCGTCTATCCCTGATTTTTTTGTTGAATTTGGTATATTGGAATTATCAAATAAAACTCTTGCTGCAACATATTCTCCCGCTTTCACATTTTTCACTTTAAAATTGGCATGAGTATTTGATATTATTTTTGACTGTCCATTATAAGGTCCATGTCCCCATACTTTGATTTCTGATTGTTTTGTTGGTATGTAGATATCTATATTTAGCTTATTTATTGCGCATTCCCAATCTCCACCTATAAAATTATAATATAATTCTGCTGTGTCATTGTGGCTTACACATAAATTGTTTATTGTGTAATTGATTTTAAATGTTTTAGTTTCACTATTTGAAGGTGAATATACTTTTACTTTATATACTTGTGACGTATTCTCTATTGTGTAAATTCCGTCTTGTCCATTTCTTCCATATGATGAATTGTTATATGGAATTTCGCCATTTTCTACTATTTTGCTTACGCTTTCCACAGTTATTCCTGAACCTGTGTATAAGTTGTTGTTTATTTTATTGTTTTTTATTATATCTGCATATTGGCTATCTGGTTTGTTGTATGGTACTGTTATGTATATTCCGTTATATTGTCCATTAAATTTGTATGTAAGTGTTTGTTCTACTTCTACTGAACCGTCTTGATTTATGCTTGCTTGTATATCCATATCTTCAATGTGGTAGCTTTTTGCTTCAACTTTGTTTTGTATGAATATTATTCCTATTGCTACTATTATTATTAACATTAGTTTTTTTATTTGTTTTCTCATTTGAATTCTCCTTTTGTCCATTGTTGGTCCATTGGGAACGTTTCTTTTTGGACATTTTGTCCATTTGGGGACACATCTTTAATTTTACTAGTGATGTTTTTTTGCTCCGTCCCCAAAAACATCATCTTAGGCTTCTCTTCTCCAGTAAAATAAGTATTGCTGTGCTAGTCCTGCTAAGTTCCCAAATTTTTCTTGTGCTATTTTTTCTATTTGCTTTTTACTTACTTTTGTTTCGTCTTCTTGCTTTATATATAGGTCATTCATTACTCTTCTGACCCATACGTCTATTGGGAATACTTCAAATCTTTTTAGGTCTGAAAATAGTAATATGCAGTCTGCTACTTTTGGTCCTACTCCTGATAGTTTTAACAGTTCTTCTCTTACTTCTTGTGTATTTGGGTTTTGCTTCATTTTTTCTAAGTCTACTTGTTTTTCTAATATCATTTTTGTTGTTTCGTATAGTCTGATGTCTCTAAATCCTAGTCCTAGTTTTCTGTATTCTTCTACACTTACGTTTTTTAGTTGTTCTGGTGTTGGGAATGTGTAGTATTTCTTTCCGTTGAATTCTATTTCGTTTCCGTATTTTTCTGATAGCCTTTCTATTATTCCTTTTATTCTTGGTATGTTGTTGTTTGCTGATATTATGAATGATATTATTGTTTCCCATAGGTCTTGGTTTAGTATTCTTATTCCTTGTCCATATTCTATACTTGTTTTCATATTTTCGTCTATTTTTGATAATCTTTCTTTGATTTCTTCATAGTTTCTGTTTAAGTCAAAGTAGTTTTCTATTGTTTCTTTTATGTCTTTTTCACATATTCCTTCAAATGTGATTTCGTTGTTTTCTTTTTTTACGTTTATTACGTTGTTTTTGAATATTCCTGTGTAACTTTCGTCTTCTTGTTCATTCCACCTGAAGCATTGCCCACAGTCGAATATGTCTTTTAGCTCAAATGAGTTTGCATTTTTTATTGTGTATTTTTGTTTTTTCATTAATCATCGCCTCTTTTTTATTTTACAATATATGTGTGCTTTTTTCAAGGAATATATGGCTGAATTTCTAATCAGTTATTTTTTTAAATCCCAATCCCACAACTTCTCTAGAATTGGTCACAATCATAAAACAACGTGGGTCTATTTTTCTTGCGGCAAGCTTAATTCTAGAAACATCACGTCTAGAAGCAGCACACATAAGTACCAACTTTTCTTGATTTGTGTACATTCCTTTTCCATAAAGGCCTGTTGCTCCACGATGAATTTTTTCTTCTATTTCTTTTGCTATTATTTCATTTTTATCTGAAATAATAATTAATAATTTCGTAAAATAAATTCCTTCAAAAGCAATATCAATCAATTTGCCCATTAAATATATTGCAATTGCTGAATATAAGCCTATCTCAATTTCTTTAAAAACCAACATATTTACAGTTACAATAATTGTATCAATTACAATTATTATATTGCTTGTTCTTATTGTTGGATTATATGCCCTTGCTATAAAACTTACTAAATCGCTTCCTCCTGTTGATGTCCTGCATTTTAGTAATACTGCTGTCCCCAATCCAATTATTATTCCGCCATAAACACATGCTAAAAACCTGTCTTTTGTTAGTGGTTCAAATTTATCTAATATATCTATAAATAATGATAATGACACTGTCCCAACGATTGATTTTGCAAAAAATATTTTTCCTACTTTAAATATTGCAATTATGAATAATGGTATGTTAATTAGTAATATCATTGTTCCCATTGGTATTTTAAATAAGTAGTAAGTAATTGTTGCTATTCCTGCTACTCCGCCTGTTGATAGTTGGTTTGGTAATAAAAATAGTGATATCGCAATTGCCATTATAAATGCTCCTAATATCGTACCTCCTATTTCTATCAATATCACTTTTATATTAATTTTTTCTTCTAAATACATAAAATCACCTTTATTACAATTATTTGTAAATTCAGGTGATTTTATTCGTTTTTAATTGTCGTATGTTTTTGTTATTTCTACTTTTGATTTTCCTTGTTTCATATTCTCGTCTTGTTTTAATATCAAATCTACATCATATGTATCTTTTAATTTTTTCACATTTTCTTTTTTATGTCCAATTACGTTATTTGCGTCTATTGGCGATACTGTAACTTCGACTTCTTTTACTTTCATATTTAGTTTTTTTATTTTTCCTACTATTGCGTCATACCACATTCCCGATTCTACCAGTTGCCTAAATGCTGGGTGATATGGGCCTGCTACTACTTCGCTATCTTTGTTTCCTGGTTCTGATATCTCGTCAGTATTTTGAAGTCCTACTCTTATTATATCTATTTTTTTATCTGCAAATAGTCTTACTATTTCTTTGCAAATTTCTACTGCTTGTACCACTGATAGTGGTTGATATGCTCCTTTTTCATATTCTTTTTCTAGTTTTGTGTTTTTTACTACTAGAACTGGATATATTCTGACCATTTTAGGTTTTAGTTTTATTAGGGCTTTTGCTGTGTTTATTTCGTCAATTCTAGTACTCTCTGGCAAGCCTACCATCATTTGATGTCCTAATTTGAAACCATTCCATCTAATCATTTTTGATGCTTTTTTTACATCTTCAAATGTATGTCCTCTATTCGCTCTTTTTAGAATATAATCATTTGCTGATTGCACTCCTAGTTCTATTGTTTTTACTTTATATTTTTTTAGTCGTTTTAGTGTTTCTTTGTCTATACAGTCTGGTCTTGTTGATATTCTTATACTTTCTACTTTTCCTTGTTTTATATATTCATATGCCACTTGTAATAGTTCTTCTTGCTTTTCTTTTTCTATTGCTGTAAAACTTCCTCCGAAAAATGCTATTTCTATTTGTGCGTCTTCTGTCTTTATACTTTTTAGGTAATCTTCTATTATTTCTTTTGCTTTATCTTTTGTCATTTGTTCCTTTTGTCCGCTTATTGATTTTTGGTTGCAAAATATGCAATCGTTTGGGCATCCCAAATGTGGTACAAATATTGGTATTATGTATTGCTTTTTCATAGATTTTACCTCTTTTCTATTTTAAATTTTCCAAAGCTTTTTTGGCTGCTTGCATATGTGCTTCTTTTTTGCTTTTTCCTTCTCCTTTTGCTAGCACTTTCCCATTACATTTTACTTCTGCTTCAAATATTTTGTCGTGATCTGGTCCTTTTTCTTCTAGTATTTCATATTCAATTTTTACTTCTCCATTTGCTTGAAGTTTTTCTTGTAATACTGTTTTGTAGTCTTTATCTCCTACGTGTTTTGTTGCTTCTTTGATTTCATTTTTTAGGTTATCTATTATAAACTTTTCTGCTTTTTCTATTCCTCCATCCATGTATATTGCAGCAATTACTGCTTCTACACTGTCTGCTAATATCGCAGGTCTTTGATTTCCACCGCTTTTTTGTTCTGATCTTCCTAGGTACAAGAAATCACTAAAATTATGCAATTTTGCAATCTTGTATAGACTTTTTTCGCATACTACTGTTGCTCTAACTTTAGTCATTTCTCCTTCTTTTAGTTTAGGATATTCTTTATATAAGTGTTTGCTAGATATAAATTCTAAAATGCTATCTCCTAAAAATTCAAGCTTTTCATTACTCTCTACGTTGTGTTCATATGCATATGATGTGTGTGTTAGTGCTTTTTTTAATAGTTCTTTGTTTTTAAATGTGTATCCTATGCTTTTTTCTACGTTTCCTAATTCCACTTTTTCACCTTCTTTCTGCCACTTATATTATATACTATTTTGAAGAATTTGCAAGTTCTTTAAATATTTTTGTTAAAATTTCGTGCCATTGGGGACGGACCTTCTTGGCAGGCGTGGTAATTTTATCCTTATTAAATTTTTTTGTCTTTTTTTGTAGACAGACTAATTTTCTTATTATATAATATTGGTGTATTATTATAGAAAGTGAGTAAAATTTTATGTTAGATGATAAATATAAAAATAGAAATTTATCTGAAGTTTTTAAAGAATTAGAGGCAATTAGAAACGACTCTATTGCAGAACAAACAAGGTCAAAACGTTCTAACCATAGACCCAAAAATTTAGGTCAAGTTAACTCTGGACAAACTATTTCTTGGCAATCTAGCAATTGGGGAAGTACTGATAATTCTCAAACTACTATATATGGTAAATCAAAAGATTTGTCTTTATCTCATATTGTTGTAGGTTGTAGTATTTTAATTGCAGCTTTAGTTATCTTTTTCCCAAAAACAACTTCTTTTAACGCAAGTTACGCTGCTAAATCAGATTCTCTAGCAAGTATGTCTGAATTTGAATTAAATAGACATAGAATTAATATACAAAATATTATTTCTGAAAATGCAAATATGGACAGAGTAAAAGAGCAAGTTGTTGAAGAACGTGATGTTGAGTTTGAAACTACATATAATAATAATGGAACTCTTCCAAAAGGTGAAGAAATTGTTACACAAGAAGGTGTTCTTGGTAAAGATAGAGTTGAAGCTGTAAAGACTTATGAAAACGGTGAATTCGTAGAAGAAATTTTATTGAATAGAACTAAAATAACTGAACCAACTTCAAAAGTAATTGAACTTGGTACTTCTGAATTTTTAGCTAAACACAAAGTTCATTTAAAAGATACTATGTACTTTACAAAAGCTACTAAACTAAAACAAGAAGCTGACAATTCTTCTGTTGATGTTGCAGAAGTTAAACAAAGTTTAGATGTTACATTGCTAGAACTTCCAAGCGAAGACTGGGCAAAGGTTTCTTTTGATAGTATTGAAGGATATGTTCCAACAGCTAATTTAACATCAGCTGCTTCAACACCAAATATAGTTGAAAAAAATAGAATTCAAAGAATATTGCTTAAAGTCAATATAGATATGGAACTTAACAAACCTAGTGGTTTGACTTTAAATGATTATAAGAAGATTTTTACTGGATTACCAAATGACACTAATAAAATATTTGAAAATAATTATCAAGTTTTCTATAATGTTGAGAAAAAATATAATATAAATGGAATCTTTTTAGCATCTATGGCAATTCACGAAAGTGGTTGGGGGACTTCTCAAATAGCTAAGGATAAAAATAATTTGTTTGGCTATGGTTCTTATGATAGTACTCCTTATGAATCTTCTTTCGAGTTTGCTGATTATTCTGAAGGAATTGAGACTGTTGCTAAGTCTTTAGTAAAATACTACTTAAATCCTGCTGGAACTAAGATTTATGACGGCGAAACAGCAAGTGCTTGGTATTTCAATGGGCCTACTTTGTCTGGAGTTAATGAGAGATATGCTTCAGATAAGGAATGGCATAAAAAAGTTTACAGTTATATGGAAACTTTATATAATAGACTTTAATTTAAACTTTTGATGGGAGTAACAAATGAGTAAAATGAATTTTAAAATTAAAAATGTAAAATTAGCTTTTGTGCTATTGATAGTGGTTGCATTTATTATCCTTATACTTTACAATGTATTTATATTTTCAGGAATTGATAAAAAGAATGCTTTTACTAATCAAATGTTAGAAATTGCTAGCGAAAATGAAAATCCTATTTTTAATATTCAAAGGATTTCTACTTATAGTAGTGCAAATGCTTTTAATGAAGAAGATAATCGTTCTTTACAAAATATGAGTATTTCTCAGTTTTCTGATATTGCTATATATCTTGATAATAGCTTATCTTCTTCTGATATGACTGCTGAAAACACTGTTAGTGAGCTTTATATTGATAATATTAATGTTTCGACTTCTTCTAATAAGGGTACTAAGATTTTGAATTATAAGAATTCTTTGGATTTTGGTAAGTATAAGGATTTAACTACTGCTGATAGAATTAATTTTAAGGTTGTAAGGTCTAATGAAGAAAATGAAAGTAATAATTATGATGAGCCTACTTTTTATACGGATTGTTCTAATCCTATTACTTTGGGATTTTTGAATAAGAATATTTTAACTGATTATTCTGTTTCTTCTGATGCTAATTCTGTTTCTTTTAATGGTAAAATTCTACAAGAGGCTGGTATTAGCTTGGATGATGTTAATTATTCTTTAAGTTTTACTATTCATATTGTTAATAATCTTGGTCAGAAGTTTGCTTATAATATGAAGCTTAATGTTAATCTTGATGATGAGAATGGTGGTATTTTTAATGGTTATACTAATACTACTAATACTACTTCTGGTGATGAGTTTAAGTTTTTTAGAGAGTTAAATTAATATATAAAAATATAAAACGTTGACAAATGTCAACGTTTTTTGATTATTTAGAAGGACTTATTGTGCACACTTTTGGCAAGGTGTTAATCCACTAGCTATTGCCTGACTTAAAGTCGTTGCTGATGAATTCTTTCCTCCGCAAGTTGATATGTAATGATATCTTTTTCCTGTTGGGGTTCTATATACTGTTCTACTATTGTTAGTGTTTTGAGGAGTTGTGCTTGTACTTTGTTGAGTTTTTACTTGAGTAGACTTTTGCTGTTCTGCCTGTTGTTTCGCCTGTTCTTCTTGCACTTGTTTTCTTGCTTGTTCCTCTGCTACTTTTTTAGCTTGCTCAGCCGCTGCTGCCTCTTCTGCTTCTCTTTTTGCCTTTTCCTCTTCAAGTCTTTGTTCATTTTCTATTCTTTCTTTATCAATAATAGTTATTTTAATTCTATTACTTTCTATTCCATTTGAAATAGCATACACTTCTGCTTCGCCCTCTGCAATTGGCTTAATTTTTCCGTATATGAATTTTTCATTGATTTTATCTGTATTCTTAGTAAATTCTACTATTTGAGAATTTGTACTAATAAATTCTAATTCAGCTTTGTTGGCATCTATTGGATTTATATTTAACAGTATATCTTTTGTATCTTTTATATCAATTTCAATATCGCTTTCATTAAATTGTATACTTTCTATGCTTATAATTTTTTCTACCTCAGTATTTGCATATTGTTCATTCTTAGAACTATTATTAATAGCCTCTTTTGGTAAACTCATACTAAATATAATAAATAAAATTATAGGTATGATGATTTGCAATTTTTTATTGTTTTGTAATTTGATTTTTTCATATATTGCTGGCATTAAACTAATTCCACATAATATACAGAATATTGCGGGTATTGCTTGTCCTGAAGAAATTCCTCCAATTCCTCCCAAAATTAAAATGATACCCAGAATTATTCTTACTTTTTTCATATTTATCCCCCCTATTTGCTATATATAATAACAAACAATTTATATTTTGTAAATATTTGTTGATTTTGTTTTGTAGGCTACTACCTACAAGACTAATCTATGTAATTAGTTTAAATAGTGCGTTTTAATTTATCTACAATCTTATTTTGTCACATATAAATCAATTTATTATATATTTTTTTAATTATTAATTAAGTCAAATATGATGAAACAATTTGGCTACCTCTTAATAAAATTGCAGAATTATTTGAAAAGGATAAATCTACAATCTGTCTCTTATACACATCTCCGAGCCCACGAGACATCTCAGGATCTCGTATTCCGTCTTCTGGGTGAAAAAGGGGGGGGGGGGGGGGGGGGGGGGGGGGGGGGGGGGGGGGGGGGGGGGGGG
>CANBES010000015.1 GCA_947367845.1 uncultured Clostridium sp.
CTTTTATATAAATATCTAAATCTGCTCTTCTTGAAACTGTTGCCAAAGCAAGATTAACATTCTTATTTTTTAAATATTTTATTATTACATCTGCATCTGGCTTATATTTAATTTCTTTTAAAAATTTTTTTGATAAATCTCTACGAACTTGTAATATTTCTTCTTTTGACAATTTAGAATTATATTTTGTTTTTAAATATTCACAATAATTCAAATATATATCTCCAGTACTATGTTTTTTTAAAACAATATCTCTTTCTTTCAAGATTTCTTCTGAACTTTTAGTCTCTCCTAATGAACGAACCAATTCAATATCTAATGTATTATTCGTTCCATTTGAATCAATTAATGTTCCATCTAAATCAAAAATCACTAACTCTAAATTTGATAATTCATTATACTCCATAATATTACTGTCGAGTAGATAATCTCGACTACCTCCTTTATTTATATAATAGTTAAAGATTAGTTTTATTGCATCCCTAAAAAACATATATGCAGTTTTTCCTTATATCTGTAAAAAGAAATACAACAACACCTATCAGTTTTAGTGCACCCTTGCCATAAGTTATTTTATATTACATAATCTTTAAAAAGTCAAATTAATATCTCTTATGTTATATATAAACTATACTTATATATGGTTAGATATGAATAATATTCTTCAAAAAAATAACAAACAATTATTAAATTCTAATAGTTGTTTGTTATTTTCCTCATTATAAGTATATTTAGGATTATATACTTAGTCTTTAAAAATTCTTTAATATTCTATTATTCTTCATCTTTGACTATTTCTTCTTCTAAAAATTTCTTCGCCGCATAAGATAAAAAACTATCTATGTATGCTACTCCAATATACATCTTTGGCAACTGTACTTCTGTATTTATTTCAAAAACTCCTTCCTCATTATGTATAGAGTCTTCTATTACCCAGCCGAATTCCTATACCTTCTTTAACCATTTTTAATATAATCTCCGTAGAAGATATTTCCATCATAGGATTTAGTTTAATCCCTCTATTGGCAAGATATTCATCGAGCTTTTTTCGGGTAGTAGATTGAGCATTTGGCAGTATTAGTGGCACTTCATTTATTGTATTCGGAGTAATTTTATTGTTATATTTATTATACAACTCTTTTCCAGCCACTAATGCTGTTTTTAATGATAACATTCTGTTTACATTTAAATCCATTTTTTCTTTTGTAATCGGATAATTATCTATAATAATATCTAGCTCGTGATTTTCAAGCATTAAAACTAAGTTCTTAGTAGATTTACTTTGAACGTGAAGTTTTATATTTGGATACTTCTGTTTAAATTCTTTTAATTTATCTATTAATAATATACTTGCTAAATGAGTAGGTATTCCAATCCTTACTTCACCTTGCAACAATTCTTTTGAATTCTTCAGATTTTGCTCTCCCATACAAATATAGTTATAAGCCATTTTTATATATACTAACAAATTTTCCGCCTCACTTGTTAGAGTAACGCCTTTTGCACCTCTATGAAACAATTTCGTATTTAATAAATTCTCTAAGGTTTGTACATTATGACTTATAGCTGGTTGCGTAACATATAACATTTCTGCTGCTTTTGAAAAACTCTTTGTTTCTGCCACAGCACAAAAGGTTTTATATAAATTTAAATCTATGTTTTGATCAAATATATTCATCTTTATTCTCCTAATTTCTACATTACTTTTTAAATTATACCATATATTTCAGAATAATCAAACTTTTTATAGTTTTGCCAACAATTTACAGTACGCCATAAATCATTTCAATT
Organism: uncultured Clostridium sp.; assembly: GCA_947367845.1. Lineage (GTDB taxonomy): Bacteria > Bacillota > Clostridia > TANB77 > CAG-508 > CAG-269. The sequence continues at coordinate 1,792 of CANBES010000015.1, forward strand.
TATTTATATAATTTACAATACGCCATATTTTTATTTTTCAAAAATTTTCTATATTAGATTTATAACAACTATGAATAAATTAATTCTTTTCGTAAATAATAATATTAAGATTTTGATGGAGGTGCTTTTCAATGTCAAAGAAAAATAATAAAGAAAACAAAAATAACCAAAACAGAAACAACCAAAACAACAATAATAACAACAACGAAAAACAAAACAACAACTGCAGATAGTTAAAAATTTATAAAAAATATTAAAAAAGAAATATATAATATGTTCGAAATTTTTTCTGTCAAGCTATTTTTTATTGTATCTGTATATCAATAATTTAGGCACCTCTCAAAGCGAGTTTGAGATTCTCCTAAATTATTGATTGACAGCTACTAATAATAAATATTTTCCGTTCAAAATTTCTCAATATTATATATTTCTTTTTTATTATATAACTTTTATTTAATTTTATTTTTCGTCTAATTTATACTTATCTCTTTCATAATAATGCGTATGTAACAACTTATGAGCCCTATAACTACCAGGCTCTTCCAAGAATTCTTCATACAATTTTTTCATAACAGGACTTTCATGAGACTTTCTAATAGTACTTTTTTCATCAATAGAATACAAACTATCAGCCCTTAATTTTCTAACATCAGTATCAGAAAGTGTCTTAGAGCTTTTAATAGGTTGACCACCACCCATAACACACCCACCTGGGCAAGCCATTATTTCTACAAATTGATAATCTGCTTTTCCTGATTTTATTTCATCTAATATTGTCCTAGCATTAGCTAATCCACTTGCTGCAACAACTTTTACATCTTTACCTGCGATATTTACAGTTGCTCTTTTTATTCCTTCTCCGCCACGAACTTGTTCAAAATCAATTTTTTCTAAGTCTTTTCCTGTCAATTTATCTTGAGCTGTTCTCAAGGCTGCTTCCATAACTCCACCTGTTGTTCCAAAAATTGCTCCTGCTCCTGTTGCTTCTCCCATTGGGTCGTCAAATTCGCTATCTTCTAGTTTATTAAAATCAATATTTGCTTGTTTAATCATTCTTGCAAGCTCACGAGTAGTAATTACATTGTCTACATCTAAAAGTTCTTTATTTTTCATTTCTTGGCGAGTACGCTCAAATTTCTTTGCTGTACAAGGCATTACTGATACTGTGTATATTTTTTCTGGGTTTATTCCTTCTTTTTTTGCATAATAAGTTTTTAATATTGCTCCAAACATTTGATGTGGAGATTTGCAACTTGATAAGTTTGGTAATAGTTCTGGATAATAACTTTCTATAAATTTAATCCAAGCTGGGCAACAAGATGTCAACATTGGCAAGTTATCATTTTCTGAAAATCTTTCTATAAATTCTGATGCTTCTTCCATAATTGTAAGGTCTGCTCCTGTGTTTGTATCAAATACTTTGTCAAATCCTAATCTTTTTAGTGCTGTTACCATTTTTTTAGTAACATTTGTACCAATTGGCATTCCAAATTCTTCTCCAAGCCCTACCCTTACTGCTGGTGCTGTTTGAACAAGTACAACTGTATCAGGATCTTTTAGTTTTACCCATAATTCGTCTATTGTTTCTTTTTCGTGTAATGCTCCTGTTGGACATGCTTCTATGCATTGACCGCAAAATGTACAGTTTACATCATTTAAACTTAAATCTCCTACTGTTGAAATACAAGAGTCAAAACCTCTATTTATACAATCTATTGCACCTATTTTTTGTACATTTTTACAAGTTGCAACACATCTTCTACATAATATACATTTATTAAAATCTCTTACAATTGAAGGAGATTTATCGTCTATTTTATGTTCTGCCCTTTCCCCTTCAAATTCTATTTTTGATATATTAAATTTTGTAGCTAGTTCTTGTAATTCACAGTTTCCTGAGCGTGTACAAGTTAAGCAGTCTTTGGCATGATTTGATATTATTAAATCTAATATTGTATGTCTTGCCTCCATTACATTTGGTGTATTTGTATGTACAACCATACCTTCTTCTGCTTTTTGAATACAAGATGTTGCAAATCCACGTCTTCCTTCCACTTCTACAATACACATTCTACAATCTCCAACTTCATTAATTTCTTTCAAAAAACATAATGTTGGAATATCTATTCCTGCTTGTTTTGCAGCTTGCAAAATTGTTGTTCCTTTTTCTACTTTTACTTTTTGATTATCTATGGTTAAGGTTACAAATTCTTTATTCATTTTATTCCTACCTTTCTTTCTTATTTTAATTTTAAAAAGAATAGTTATATTGCTAGGCATTAGCCTATTGCATGAAATGGGCAACTACTTAAGCAAGTACCACACTTAATACACTTATCTTGGTCAATAACTCTCTTATCTCTACCTTCACCTCTAATAGCATCAACTGGACAATGTTTTTGACACAAGCCACAACCCTTACATTTTTCTTCATTTACAGTTATTTTTGCCATAGCTTTGCATTCTAATGCTCTACACATTTTAGACACAACATGCTCTCTATATTCTTCTCTAAAATATTTCAAAGTACTAACAACTGGGTTTGGTGCACTTTGCCCCAATCCACATATACTTGACTTTTGAATATTTGCTGCCAATTTTTCTAGTTTATATATATCTAATTCTGTTCCATCACCATTACAAATTTTCTCTAATATTTCTAGCATTCTCTTTGTTCCAATTCTACAAGGCGTACATTTACCGCAGCTTTCACTAACTGTAAACTCTAAATAGAATTTTGCTAGAGATACCATACATTTTGTATCATCCATAACGATTAGACCACCAGAACCCATCATAGAACCGATTTCTTTTAAAGACTCATAATCAATTGGAGTATCTAAATGTTCTTTTGGAATACATCCACCAGAAGGTCCACCAGTTTGAGCAGCTTTAAATTCTCTTCCATTTGGAATTCCACCACCTATGTCAAATACAATTTCTCTTAATGTTGTTCCCATAGGCACTTCTACTAGTCCGATATTATTTACATTTCCACCTAATGCGAATACCTTTGTTCCTTTTGATTTTTCTGTTCCAATTGAAGAATACCACTCTGCACCATTTAATATAATTTGTGCTATATTTGCATATGTTTCAACATTGTTAATTAATGTTGGTTTTCCCCATAATCCTGCTTGTGCTGGATATGGTGGTTTTACTCTTGGTTGTCCTCTTCTTCCTTCAATTGATTCTAATAAAGCTGTTTCTTCTCCACACACAAATGCTCCTGCACCTAGTCTTATTTCTATATCAAAATCAAAGTTTGTTCCAAATATATTTTTACCTAATATTCCATAGTCTCTTGCTTGATTGATTGCTATATCTAATCTTTTTACTGCTATTGGATATTCTGCTCTTACATATATGTAACCTTTGTTTGCACCTATGCAATATGCTGCAATTGCCATTGCTTCTAAAACTGAATGAGGGTCTCCTTCTAAGATGCTTCTATCCATAAATGCTCCTGGGTCTCCTTCATCTGCATTACATACAACATATTTTTGTTCACCTTCTGATGCTTTTGTAAGTTCCCATTTTTTGCCTGTTGGGAAACCTGCTCCTCCTCTTCCGCGTAATCCTGATTCTGATATTGTTTTGATTACATCATCTGGTGTTAATTCTTTTAAACATTTCTCTAATGCTTCGTATCCGTCAAAAGCTAGGTATTCATCTATATTTTCAGGGTTTATTACACCACAATTTTTAAGTGCAATTCTCTTTTGCTTTTTGTAGAATGATAGTTCATCTAAGCTATTTACTTTTGTACCATCAATATCTTTACAAAGTAATCTTTCGACACTTTTTCCCTCTATTATGTGTGTTTGGATAATTTCTTCACAGTCATTTGGTGTTACATTTGCATAAAATGTATCTTCTGGTCTTATTATTACTATTGGACCTTTAGCACATAAACCAAAACATCCTGTTTTTATTACTCTTACATTTTCTATATTTTTTTCTTTTAAGATTCTTCTAAAATTTTCTAGAATTTCAGGTGATTTAGACGATGTACACCCTGTTCCATGACATACTAGAATGTGTTTTTCTCTTGTATTTGCTTTAGTGTTTACTCTTAAATCTAACTCTTTTCTTTTTTCTTCTCTAATTTTATGAAGTTCTTCCAAAGTTTTCATCTTTACCTCCATTATATTTTTTGTATTTATCTAATTATTGTTTTCTGTTTGAATTAATTCATCTAATACTTGGTCTAATTTTTGAACAGTTGCTTTTCCATATACTTCGTTATTTATTGTAAATACTGGCGCTAAACCACATGCACCTACACATCTAGTTTCTTCTATTGTAAATAGGCCGTCTTTAGTAGTTTGACCTGGTCCTATTTTTAATCTATCTGTTAGTCTGTCCATTATCTTTTGCGAACCTTTTACATAACAAGCTGTTCCTAGACATACTGATATTTTATATTTTCCTTGTGGCTCTAATGAAAATCTCGAATAGAATGTAACAACTCCATATACTTCTGCAAGTGGAATTGATAAGAATTCAGATAGCTCTTGTTGAACATTTTTCGGAACATATCCATAATGTTCTTGTATTTCATTTAACATTTGAATTAAATTGTCTTTTTCTGGTTTGTAAACTGAAAATAATTCTTCTAAAAAAGCATCTTTTCCGTTATTTTCGCAGCAACATTTTTTGTTTTCACACATATTTTTTTCCTCCCTATAATAATATGTATTAGTCTACTTTGTAAATTATATCAAACTAGTTTTTTTTATACAATGGTTTTTGAAAATTTTATATTTTTATGTCTTTTTTTGTTTTTTCTTGACATTTTTCTACAAAAATGTCACAATATAATTGTAAAAAAAATAAAAGGAGGGTTATACTATGGGATACGATTATTCTAGTTATTATGCAACTAGTGATTACAGTACTGCCGCACTTGACTCAACAGTATTTGGAGCTGCAATTGGTGTAATGATATTTGCTTTATTCATTGGTTTAGTAATAGGTATTATTCAATTAGTTGCCATGTGGAAATTATACAAAAAAGCAGGTCAAGCTGGTTGGAAATCTATAATTCCAATTTATAATCTTGTTACATTATTCAAAATCGCTGGGCTTTCACCTTGGTTAATACTAGTTTATTTACTTGTGATTGTTCCTTTTATAGGATGGATTGCTGGAATCGCTATGACAGCTATTCTATGCTATAAACTAGCATTATCATTTGGAAAAGATATCGGTTGGGCTGTTGGTCTTTATTTCTTGGCACCTATTTTCTACATGATTCTTGCATTCGGAAAATCAGAATATGTTGGTCCAGGTGGAGAAAAAACTGTTGAAGTAAACACAGCAGAATAAAATAATAAAAAATAGTAACAATCTCAATTGAAATTGTTACTATTTTTGTTTTAGAAGAAAACGGAGAAATCTTTAAATCCTTTCCTTTTATAATTTTTAATTTCCTGTTGAAGTCGTTCATCGCCTTCAACATTGGCTGAGTTATAAGAAATTACTTTTGATGTTCCACTTGCTATCATAATAGCTGGTGTTTCTACTACTAAAAAGACTGCTGGCTGACCACTATATCGGCTTTTTTCATACTGTGCTTTCAACTTTTGGTCTTCATTGATAATTCCTAAAGCGATTTCATTATGAAAAGAATTCGCGTTGAAGCTTATCCGACGCTTATAAGATTTCCTTCCTGATTTTACGATAAAACCATTTTCTTCTCGTTTTGATATCATATTGATATCATTGTTTTGTTTTTGCATAAAATTCTCCTTTGCCATAAACTTATTATACCATATTATGTAGATTATAGCAAGAAATTATGCTTTTTATTTTCTTATTATTCTATTAAATTCTACAACTGTAACGTTATCTGGTATGTTTTTTAAAACTGTTGTATTTGCTCCTATTTTTACATTATTGCCAACTTTAATAGGACCTAAAACTTTTGCTCCTGCACCAACCATAACATTATTTCCTAAGTCAGGATGCCTTTTATATTTATCTTTTCCAGTTCCACCTAGTGTAGAATTATGATAAATAGTACAGTTGTTTCCAATAGTTGTAGTTTCTCCTATAACAATTCCCATACCGTGGTCAATGAATAATCTTCTTCCTATTTTAGCTCCTGGGTGTATTTCTATACCAGTAAAAAATCTTCCTATTTGTGATACTAGTCTAGCTAAAAATCTTAATTTATGTTTATATAAAAAATGTGCTAGTCTATGAAATACCAAAATATGAAATCCTGGATATAAAATAATTACTTCTAAAATATTTCTACTTGCTGGGTCTTTTTTCTTTATATTTTTTGCATCTTCATACAATTCTTTAAAAACTCTCATACATATCACCTTTATTTATAATATGCATAAGAGTTTTATTTTGATATTATGTTTCCGATACTTCATTAACATTTTTTAATGAAGTAATTGTTCTTAATAATTCATTTTTCTTAAATCCTTTGTTGTTGTATTCTCCAACTATTTTTATTACTTCATCTTCAGTATCTGATTCATCTTTATTTGGTCTTTTGATATTTTTTATTTCTACATTGTATTCAGTCAAATTGTCTTCTATTTCAGCTAATGTTTCTTTTACATTTTTGCTAATTTTAACTTTCAATTCTAATATAGAAAAATGATCTAATCTATCAGAAATTTTATAAGAATAAGATAAAATAATATATGCAACCAATGTTGCTACTATTCCACCTAAATAAAATCCTGCGCCTATACTTAATCCAATGCAAGTAACAGTTAAAAGTCCTGCTGCTGTTGTTAGTCCTTTTACATTAAACCCATCTCTTAATATTGTTCCTGCACCTATAAAACCTATTCCAGATAATAGTTGAGCAGGTATTCTTGATGGGTCTATATCATATAATTCTGACATATATTCTCCGCAAATCATAACTAAAACTGCGCTTACACCTACTAATGCGTGTGTTCTAAATCCTGCAGGCTTACTCCAAGATGACCTTTCTAGTCCTATTACTCCTGCTAGCACACATCCTAATACTATTTTTGCAATTGATTGAAACCAAAAAGATGAAGCAATGCTTACTATAACTTCCATTTTTATCCCCTTCCATACTTATCTTCTATATTTAAAACTTAACATACTTTATCCTAAAAGTAAAGTTAATCTTGTATCAATTTTTCAAGTTCTCTAATTTTATCTCTAAGTTCTGCCGCTTTTTCAAATTCCATTTGAGCTGCATATGTTAACATTTCATCTGTTAGCTTCTCTATTGTTACTTTTATGTCTTCTTCTTTTTCTAATTTATACTCTACTTCTATATCATCTACTTTTGTTATGGAAATTGTATCTCTTACAGATTTATTAATTGTTTTTGGCGTAATGTTGTGTTTTTTATTATATTCTTCTTGAATTTTTCTTCTTCTATTTGTCTCTGTTATTGCTTTATCCATAGAATCTGTTAATTCGTCAGCATACATTATAACTGTTCCATCTGTATTTCTTGCAGCACGTCCTATTGTTTGTATTAGTGACCTTTCTGAACGCAAGAAACCTTCTTTATCGGCATCTAATATTGCAACAAGTGATACCTCTGGAATATCTAAACCTTCTCTTAAAAGATTTATTCCAACTAAAACGTCAAATTCTCCGAAGTCTTAAATTTCTTATAATTTCCATTCTCTCTAATGCTTTTGTGTCTGAGTGCATATAATTAACTTTTATTTCTAGACTTTTTAAATATTCAGTTAAATCTTCTGCCATTTTTTTAGTTAGTGTTGTAACTAGCACTCTTTCTTTTCTTTCAACTCTTATTCTAATTTGTTCTATCAAGTCATCTATTTGATTTTCAACAGGTTTTACTTCTATTTTAGGGTCTAGCAATCCTGTTGGCCTTATAATTTGTTCTACAACATTGTCTTTTGCGTGTTCCTTTTCATAATCTGCTGGTGTTGCACTAACAAATACTACTTGATTTATTCTTTGCTCAAATTCTTCAAATTTTAATGGTCTATTGTCAAATGCAGATGGTAGTCTAAAACCATAGTTTACTAACGATTCTTTTCTTGCTCTATCACCATTATACATTGCTTTTACTTGTGGTATTGTTGCATGAGACTCATCTATTAATAACAAAAAGTCATCTGGAAAATAGTCAAATAATGTATATGGCGGACTTCCTTCCTCTCTTCCGCTTATGTGTCTTGAATAGTTTTCTATTCCTGAACAAAATCCTGTTTCTTTCATCATTTCCATATCAAAATTTGTTCTTTCTTCTATTCTTTGTGCCTCGATTAATTTATTTTTAGATTTGAAATATTTAACTCTCTCCTGCATCTCTTTTTCTATTGTCCCTAAAGCTCTTTCCATTTTGTCTTTTGTTGTTACATAATGTGATGCTGGCGAAATTAGGATATGTTTTCTTGTTCCTGTCGCTTTTCCTGTTAATGGATTTATTTCAGTTATTTTTTCTATTTCATCTCCCCAAAATTCAACTCTTACTGCGGATTCGCTTTGGTCTGATGGATATATTTCAACTATATCTCCTTTAGCTCTAAATGTTCCTCTTTTGAAGTCTATTTCATTTCTTGTATATTGCATTGTTATTAATTTTTTTAGTACTTGGTCTCTTGGTTTGTTCATTCCTGCTCGTAAAGATAACATCATCTCTTGGTAGTCAACAGGGTCTCCTAATCCATATATGCATGAAACCGATGCTACTATTATTACATCTCTTGATTCAAATAACGAAAGAGTTGCTGAGTGCCTTAGCTTGTCTATCTCATCATTTATTGAAGAGTCTTTTTCTATATATGTATCTGTTGATGGTATATAGCTTTCGGGTTGATAATAATCATAATAACTTACAAAGTACTCTACGTTATTCTCAGGGAAGAATTCTTTGAATTCTGAATATAATTGTCCTGCTAATGTTTTGTTATGTGCCAAAACTAAAGTTGGTTTTTGTACTTTGTTTATTATGTTTGCCATTGTGAAGGTTTTTCCAGAGCCTGTTACTCCTAGTAATGTCTGGTATTTTTTACCTTCTTCTATTCCTTTGCTTAAATATTCTATTGCTTGTGGTTGGTCGCCTGTTGGCTTGTAATCTGAGTGTAATTTAAACATTTTTCCTCCTAGTTTAATTAAGAACCATTGTTTGCATTCTATCACGATAATTAATTAATGTCAATACATTGTTTTATAGTACCTGTTTCATTATAAAAAGCACAATTATTAATTGTGCTTTTCGTTTCTTCTAAAATTTGTAAGTTTTGTAGAAAGAAGCATAATCTGTGACATATTCTTCAGGATTTCCTTTTTCGTCCTGAACCAAAATCAAAATAGTTTCTTCATCTAATATTTTTGCCCAAAATGAAAAGTTGAAGTCTTCATATTGACGAAGATGTTTATCTCGGGGATGAACTTGTGTGTATGCATCTTCTTTCAAATGTTTCCGAATAGAATTACAAATTGTAGATTTAAACATAATGTACCTCCATAGCCATTTGGCTTTTATGTATACTATTATAACATATAATTAAACTTTTAGCAAGTACTTATTATCTGTCAATTTCTATCAATTCATAATCTTTTGTTCCAACATCTATTTCTGCAGCTGAATCAATTGTATGAGTCCCATTTTGTCTTTCTACTCTAGCTAAGAAATGCGCTTTTCCTTCATCACTTGAATTTTTCACTAAATCTATACAAGCTTGGTCAATTGCAACTGGATCAAGTGAAGCTAAAATTCCTATATCTTTCATACATGGATCTTCTGCTACTGCGCAACAATCGCAATCTACTGACATATTGCACATTACGTTAATATATACAATGTTTCCTTTAAAATATTCTACTACTGATGAAGCACTATCTGCCATTGCTTCTAAAAATTTATTTTGTTCTGCTACATTATCCCATAATTTAGTTTGGTCTTTTGTCACTCCTGCTGAATGTATCCAACTTTTTCCTGCTGATGAAGCACATCCAATTGATAATTGTTTTAATGCTCCACCATATCCACCCATTGGGTGTCCTTTAAAATGCGATAATACTAACATTGAGTCATAGTTAGCCATATTTTTTCCCACATAATTTTCTTTTATTACTTTTCCATTAGGTATGTCTAAAACTAAGTCATTTCCTTCTGCATCCATAATGTCTACATCAAAATATTTTGTCCATCCATGTTCTTCCATTAATTGTTTATGTTTTTCAGTATTATTTCTTTGTCCTTCATATGCTGTGTTACATTCTACTACTGTTCCATTTACTTTTTCTACTATTGCTTTTACAAATTCAGGTCTTATATAATTTTGATTTCCTTTTTCTCCTGAATGTAGCTTAACTGCAACTTTTCCATTTAAGCTTTTTCCTAAAGTTTCATAAATTTTTATAACACTTTCTGGTGTTATCTCTCTGCTAAAATATACTTTTGACTTTTCCATTTTTATCTTCCCTTTCTAAATTTAAAATTATTATCTAGAGCTTGGCATATATGGAATTAATCTTCCAGCAAATTCATTAAAGTTTTGAGATTGTAAAATTACTCTTCCTGGTCCTACAAGTTTTGTTAAGAATAATCCTTCTCCTCCTAAGAAGATATTTTTAAATCCTTTTACTGTTTCTACTTCATAAGATACTGTTGGCTCAAATGCTACAACATTACCTGTATCTACTTTTAATACTTCTCCTGGTTGTAGTTGTTTTTCTATTGCGTCTCCATCAACTTCTAAGAATAATTTTCCATTACCTGTTGCTTTTTGTAAGATAAATCCTTCTCCTCCAAATAGCCCTGCACTAAATCTTTTTGTAAATGCTACTTGTGTATTTACACTTTGTTCAGCACATAAAAATGCTCCTTTTTGTAACATAATTCCTGCTTGCATTTCAGCTAGGTTAACTGGTATTACATTTCCTGGTACTGTTGAACCAAATGCTACTGTTACTCCATCTTTTGTTGCTGTATAGTTCGCCATAAAGATAGATTCTCCTGAAAACATTCTTCCTAAGCTTTTCATTACTCCGCCTCTAGCGTTTGTTTTCATTTCTATACCTTCTGATTGGTATACCATATACCATCCCCCCTGATTGTGTGTATACAGATTCTCCTGCGTTTAATTTCATTTCTACTAATGGTACTGTTTGTCCTATTATTTTGTAGTCCATTTTTTATTCCTCCTTTTATTTCTTTTGTTATATTATATAAATAATTGTTTTATTATGCAATATTTTTATTATTTTATTTTTAAAAAATTTATAATTTGCTTTGCTAGTTCTTTTCTTCTGTTTTTATAGCCATGATCTGCTCCATCAATATAATTTATATCCTTATTTGGATTTTTTATTATATCATTTAACATATTGACCAAATCTTCTGCTTTTTGCAATATCATTTCATTAACATTTCCCCATCTCATAAATAAAGGAACATCAATATTATTTAGTATTTCTAACTCGTTATCTTTTCCATAACTTGCAAAATCTATTTCTTCGTTATCTCTTGCATAACGCAAAAATGTTTTTACACTTACTGGATGTATAAATGCTTCTTTTGGCATTAATTCGTTTTGTTTTCCTCCGTGTTCTAGTTTTTCTGCATATTCTATATAACTATTTAACTTGTCCCCTAGATATATACTTAATGTCCCTGAAATGTCTACTAGTGATAATAGTATAACTCCTTTTATATTTTCTAAAATGTCACTCGTTTCTTCTTTTAGTTTGTTGTATGTGTATACTATTTTGGTACATCCTAGGCTATGTCCTTGTAAATATATATTTTTATATCCTAGTTCTTTTAGTTTGATAATTGCACCTTTTATGTCTTCGTATCCTTCTAGTACGTCCTCATAACTAGTTCCGCCTAATAGTTTCTTTCCGTCTGTATTTCTTTTTATGTATTTTGCAAGTTCACTTCCTCTGTTGTTGAAACAAAAGTAGTCTATCTTGTTTGCATTTGCTTGTTTTGCTATTATTTCGTCTCTTTCTTTCATGCAATTACTGCTCATTCCATGTACTGCAAGTATAATTCTTTTTGTTTCGCTTTTGGAATTGTATAATATTCCGTTTAGTTCTATTCCGTCAGTTGCTAAAAATTTTATTAATTTCATTGTTTTTCTCCTTTTATAGTTCTATTTTGAATTCTATTATTGACTCTTCGTTTTCTCCTATACACTCAACAATTACATTATCTACTGTAGTTTCAAATGTTTCTTTTAAATCTATATTTGTGTCAATTTCGTCTATAGTTCCTAATGTTATATGTGGTATATAATTTGATGGACTAGGAATTTTTAATACTTTTTCATAAATGTCATTATGATATCTACATAGAATTTGTTTTAATTGTTCTTTTAGCTCTTCATTTGAAATTGATAGGTTAAAAGGAAATGCTATTGTGATATGTGGTGGTATTATATTTGCTAACTCATCATATTTATTTCTAATTGCTTGTATCTTTTCAATTTCTTTAAATTTTGGAAATATTAATATATCCCTTTTTCCTGCATTTATATAATTCATTTTTGCTCCTTTATTCTACCCTATTCTCTTTTTATAAAGTGCTATCAATTAAATAATTAAATTCATCCTCTCAAATATATCATACTTTTATTTTTTTCTCAATCAAATTACAAAACCATTTTATCGTCTTCCTTTTTTATTTTTAAACAAATTAAAAAAGATTCCAATTGCTGAAATCTTTTTAGGATTACTAACTACCCTTCTATAAAATATTCTATTCCCATAATCTTTTCACCGGATCTTACTCCATTGTCTATAATAGTTTCGTCTAGTACTTGAATTATTTCTATTTCTCCTTTGCTGTTATAGTGAGTTGCTGTGCAACGACCTAATCCATCTCCAAACAAATTGGTTACTTGATATATAGCATTACAATGTGGACAATTTAGAATAATTCCTTTATCAATAATTCCTTTAAATACAACTTTTCCACACGCATTACAATACCATGTTTTTGCATGCTGATTAATATAAATCATATCTAATATACGGTATTTTCGATAATACCTGCTCTCAACTTTATGATAAAAAAATCTCAATATTCGTCGTGTTGGACTAATTTTAGTTAAAATCTTTCCTATCTTAGACATAATTTTATAGAAACTTCTAAGTACAATATATTCAAACTTATTGAAAATGTGTTTATCATAATTTCTAATTTTAATATTGTTGACTTTCATATGTCGCCATCCTTTCTAGTTTTTTCTATGAAACTCTACAATTCTTGTTAGGTGTTAATCTTAGAATAAAATTTTATATAAGGCTCTCCTTTCTAATATAATATACAGCATTTATTATATCATTATTCTAAATAATTATCAACTTTTTTATAAAATTGAAATCTTTTTACGATTATTCTATAGTTATTTCTCTCTTTTAGTAATATTGATACCTATTAGCCATATTACCTACATTTCCTATATTCCCCATATTATTCATAGTTCCATAAAACCCTGTTGTTGAAATTGTAATAAATTTTATTGCATATATATCACAATAAACTAAACTATCATTTTCAAATGAACGTAGCAAAATATAGCTTGCTCCAACATCTTGTAATATTCCTATTCTGTCAACTAAATTGTTTGTTCCTATTAGGAATTCTACTCTCATTAATTTTCCTATTTGTTCTCTTAAAAATGCTGGTGTATAAATGGGGTTGGTTAAAATCTCTGGTGAGTTTTGGTTAATATCTACTTGTCTTGTTTCTCTTTTGTCTGTTCTCTCTTCTGAACTTGCCATATTTTTCCTCCTTTTATGTTTGGGAATATTTGCTTGTTGGTCTGTAAAAACAATGTTCTCCTAACCTTGTGTGTAACGTTCCTGAGCCATTGCTTGGAAATGTTGACCCACAACTTGGCCTAAATGGGTTTAAGTACCATAGGCAGTTTCCTATTTCGTTTAATTTGTTCCCTGCTAATGCCCAGTCTGCAATGTAGTAGTGAACTTCTGTAGGTGTCATATTGTAAATGTTTTGTGGATTATATTGATTCCTTATTGTTTCTCTTGCACAGTCATATTGCCCTTCTTGAAATATAATGTTTCTTATATTCCCTCCTTGTGAGATTCTTGCATATTCCCCTTCTGTACTGTTTGTTCTGTTTAGTGTCACTGTGGCAACTGCTTTCATTCCATTGTCTCCCTCTCCACCTGCCTCGCATTGTACTATTCTTGCTAATAGTTCTCTTTCTGAATATGCCATAAAAAATCACTCCTAATACCTTTATTATATTCAGTATTGGAGTGATTTGTGCTTAAGTTTTTTCTATTATTTTTTCTATATTGCCTATACTATACAAAGGGATATTAATAATCCAATCTTCTTTTCTATAATTGGACATTGACGTTCTAACATTTACTTTTGTATTATATTTTTCTACAAAAGATTTTAAACTTTTAGCTTGCAAATTTTCTTCTGATTTAACCTCTATTGGGATTACATATGTTTCTAATTGTACTAGGAAATCTAATTCTGCTGTTGCTCTTTCTGCACTCCAATAAAATATCGGTATATCTTTATTAGCTTTTAGCTGTGTTAGAACAAATTGCTCTGTAAAAGTTCCTTTAAATTCCGTAAATATTTCATTTCCTTCTAACAGAATCTTCGCATCAATTCTAGTCATAGCCCCTAAAAGTCCAACATCAAGAATATAAAGTTTAAATGCACTTGTATCTTTGTATGCTATAAGTGGTATATTAGGCTTGCTTACTCTATCAATTTTATATACCAACCCACAGTCAATTAACCAATCTAAAGCTAATTCATATTCTTTCGCCCTTGCTCCCTCTTTGATTAAACCATATATAAATTTTTTGTTTTCTTTTGCTAATTGTGCTGGAATACTATTCCATAACATTTTTAATCTGGGAACAATCTCTCTTGGTGCATGTTTAGAAAAGTCTTCTTCATATGCTTGTAACAATTTCAGTTGAACTTTTCTAACTTCTTTATAATCTTTTGTTTCAACATATTTATTTATGGCTGCTGGCATACCACCTATAAAATAATACTCTCTTAAATAAGAAATAAATTTATCTTTAAAAATAGTTATCAAATCCCAATCATTTTCATTTAGTATTTCTACTAGCTTTTCTTCTCCGAATAGCAAGTAAAAATTCTTGAAAATTTAATGGGTACAAATCCATAAAGTCAACTTTTCCAACTGGGAATGATGTACCTTCATGTAAAGCTACTCCTAAAAGTGAGCCTGCTGCTATAATATGATATTGTTTTGCATTTTCACAAAAATATTTGAGTGATGTCAATGCTTTAGGTACTTCTTGAACTTCATCGAAAATTATCAATGTATTGTTTGCATCAATATCGATATCGCTTTCTACTTTTAACCCTTGTATTATTCTATCTATATTAAAGTCATTTTCAAATAGCCTTGCCATTCTTTCGTTTCCATCAAAATTAATATACGCAATATTTTTATAACTATTTTTTCCAAATTCTTTCATAATCCAAGTTTTTCCTACTTGTCTAGCCCCTCTTATTATTAATGGTTTTCTATCTTCTGATTCTTTCCATTCTTCTAATTCTTTTATTTTTTCACGATACATATTCTTGCCTCCTTACCCCTATTATATGTATATTATATCACAATCATTACATAAATTCAAAGGACTTTTTTGATTTATTTACATTTTTTCAAACGACTTTTATAGATAAGCACACATTTTTTCAAATGACTTTATTATCTTCAATTATATCTTTTATCTCTTTTTCAATTTGTTCTTTGTCTTTTCCATCTAGTTTTACTAACACACTAATGCTTTTATTTATTTCACTATTTGCGTCAATTGTATCGTTTGCATTAGCCATTGTAATTGTGTCAATCCACATATGATTGTTTCAGTGGTTCATTTTAATAAATGTAACGAATAATTATTTTTAAAAACTTTTCACAGTAATTTGTTTTATAAAATTATTTTCTATATAGAATTTTGTTTCTAGAAATATACTGTTTTTATCAACAATTTCATTCTTATCACTTATAATATACATACTTAGAGTTTTAGTCGCTTGGGCTTTTAAACTAGGTGCTGCAACAAATCCAAGATTTTCATCAATCCAAATTTTTTTCATTTCTTCTAAATTTACAAATTCTAATGTATCGGCATTATATTTACTTTTATTATTTATCTCTATATCTATCTTATAGCATTTATATGCCTCTGGATTATTCATAAAGTTTTCTTTTTCTTTATCTGGCATTTTCCTAAACAAATTAATCGACATAAACCTTTCTGCATTTTCCAAAAAATACTGTTTTTTTTCATTATCTTCAACTACATTTATAATAGTGGATGAAAATTCCTTCTTAATTTTATTAACTATTAATATATATGATATTATAACTATACATATAATAATAAATATGATACTTAGAATTACTATTTTTCTATTCATCTAGTCTTCTCCTATCTATCAATTTGTTCTTTCATATGATATATAATCATTAATGGTCTTATATTATTTGGATCACTGGCATTTTTTAATAAATTTTGGTCGTTTTATTCCATCTCCACAATGAAATCCTTGATATATGGTACTTTCTACATACATAATTTATATCTCCACAATTCCTATACATCCCTACTGCATATTTTCTTGTATTAATATTGTGTGGAAGGACTACAAGTGGAAAAAGTGGAAAATTTTATAACATCGTTTATTAGTGAATTATTCAAAAATTTTGTCAAGTAATTTCTTTATAACTTTTGCTTTCATTAACTTAAATACAATTAATGAACCCAAAATATTTAATATTACATCATCAATATCAGCTACTCCCTTAAATGATATGAATTGAATTATTTCTATTCCAACTATAAGTATTAATATACCGACTATAAATTTTCTTTCACTTATTGCTTTATCATTCAATAACATTGGAACAAAAAATCCCATAGGTGCAAAAAGCAATAAATTAATTCCAACATTAGATACAAAAACTCTTATAGGCCAATTTTTAAAAAAGCTTATAATTGTTTTAAATGGAATTATATTTAACCTTGTTTCAAAATGCTCCTTTGAAAAAGCATTAACATTATCAGTTCCTGCTGATAGTCTATATTCATTTTCTAAAAATAATATCGAAATCAGGAATATGCAATATATTATAAATAAAAATATTAGCCAAAATGTTTTTGTTTTTTTCTTCGCTTTCATATCTTTACTCAACTTTATTTCAACTATCATAGCAGTTAATCCCATTATTGATGGTATTATAAAACATCCTAACTGCACTATAGTATTCAAAATAAAATTAGGTGTTATTCCTGTGATTACAGCAAAACTTATTAAAATTACAGAAATTACTATTATAATACTATTTATTACTTTTTCCATTATTTCTCCTTAGCTTTTCTAACTTTTTTACATTTTTTCAAACGATTTTATTATCTTCAACTAATTCCTTATAGTAATAATACATATCTATACATTGTAAATCTCCGTCGTATATCTCTTCTGAATAATTATCTATAAAGAAGTTTTTTACTGTATGATGATATCTTGTAAATCCACTTAAAACATAAAATGGTATCATATTTTCAGTTGTTCCAACAATCATTCTCTTATATTTATTTTTATATCTTTCAAATACATACTCTATTAGTTTTCTAGCATATCCTTTTCCTCTACATTCTTCTAATGTAGCAATATTTTTCAATTCGCATTCTTCTTTATTTATTTCAGTTATTAGTATTTCGCAAACTACTTTTCCGTTTTCTATTCCTATATACATATCACCTTTATTTATGTATTGTTTGACAACTTCCGCTTCTGGGTCTGCTTCTAAAAGCAATTCCATATATTTCTCTTTATTTTTTTCAACCTTTTCTATTTTCATATTTGCACCTTTCTACTTTTCATCAACCAAATGATTAAATTCATTAATTTTATTATCTACTAGAAGTTTTTTTATTGATGTAGGTTTTAAATCTAATTCTCTAAGTTCTTCTCTAGTGACCCATTTAAAGTGTAATAATTTTATTTCTCCATTGTCATTTTCTTCTATATCCCAATTATCAGCTGGCAGTGGTGTTTTAGGTTTTATAGTAAAATAATTTTCAACCCAATGCTCAACTCGTCCATTTTTATTATAAAAATTTTCGTGAAAACAAAATAATTTACATTGCTCTATGTCTATATCACATCCAACTTCTTCTTTTACTTCTCTTTGTATAGCTTTCAAAGCTGATTCTCCTAATGATACATGACCACCTGGTAAAATGTA
This sequence comes from uncultured Clostridium sp., assembly GCA_947367845.1. Classification (GTDB taxonomy): domain Bacteria; phylum Bacillota; class Clostridia; order TANB77; family CAG-508; genus CAG-269. Next base: position 20,025 of record CANBES010000015.1, read on the forward strand.
ATAATCACATTCATTTATTCTTTGTATGAGAAATTTATCATTTTGTATAATTACTGCCGCAACTCTAAAATGAAAATTATATTTATCATTTTTTATTCTGATATCTGAACTCATATATACTCCTTCTTCTTATTTAACATTTTTATTTCTTATATAACTTTCTTTAAATTCACTAGCTAATATATCCATAGAGATTATATCATAATATTTTCCGTTTAAAAATACGCTTTCTCTCGTTCTGCCTGTTTCTACAAATCCACATTTTTTATAACATTTTAGAGCTCTTTCATTACAACTTAATAACTCTAATTTTATACTATGTAAATTCATATAATTAAAACCATAATCTAAAATTAGTCTAATTGCTTCTGTTCCATATCCCTTGCTTAAATATTCTTTGTCTCCTATAAAAATCCCTAGTACTGCACTTCTGTTTATCGTGTTTATTTTTTCTAATCCTATTGTTCCTATTAATTTATTTTCGTCTAGTGTGACTATGGCAAATGTCCCCTGCGTATTTGAATTTTCTTCTAGGTATTTCTTTTCTCCTTCTAGTGACATTATAGTTCCGCTTCTTCCTGTATAGTCTGTTACTTGAAAATCATTCATCCATTCTGTAAATTTTTCTACATCTTCATTGCTTCTTGGAGATAGATATATTCTGTCTCCTACTAATTTTTTAAAATATTTCATAAATTTTCTCCTTTTATATCACTTCTTAATTTACCATTTAGTTTCCCCGAATTAACCATTATTCCATTTCCTTCATAAGCACAATCTTTATCTAAAAAATACTTATTAACAAATAAATTATTCTTAACCGATAGAAAACCATTTAAATCTTCTTTCTTTATCCATATTGGCATTTGTTTATTCTGTTCTTCCTTGGATGTTTCTTCTTTCTTATTAGAGTTTAATACCCCAAAAACCATATACAAGTGTGAATATCTATTTACTCCTTTATAATCAGCAAAAAAATGATTGTGTAATTGAAATATGCTTGTCCTTGTAATAATAATATCTAGATATCCTGTTTCTTCTCTAACTTCTCTGATTGCCGCTTCTTCTGGTGTCTCTTCACCTTCAATTCCACCTAATACAAATGACCTACATATTCTACTTGGAGAATCGACACATAAATATGTATTATCTTTTTCATTTTTTATGATGGCTATAACACTTCTTCTAAAATGTGTCTCTAAATTCGGATTTAGCGTCTGTTCTCCTTCTCCTTTAAAATATGGTGCAACTACTTGCTTGTACTCTAAATTGAACTTTTCTGCAAGTTCAAAGTGTTCCTGTATGTGTGCTGGTACTAGCATTATTGCAGCATCTTCTAATTCTTTATTGTCTATAACTATTATTGGTAAGTTTTCGTTTGTTATTGGATGTTTTGCAAATATTTCTTTTATTTTTCCTATCTTGTTAGCAAGTTTGGTGTAATTATTTTTTATTCCTATTGCTATTCCTGTAACTCCATAAATTAGTTCTTTGTTTGTTATTATTGCAGGTATTTTTTCGCCATTTGTTAGTTCTAACTCTATTTCTTCCATATTTATTTCCTCTTCTATTAATTTCAAAAAATATCTTTGTGTGTTTTTTATATCTTCTGGCTTATTATATTTTGTTTAGTTAATTCTAAGCTAATCTCTTCAGCTTTTTCATATAATTTTTCACATAATTTTGTTCTAAATAGTGCAAAATCTAAAAGTCCTTTTTGGGTATAATCCTCATTATATTCTTTATACCCATATGTGCTTCCTGTTAATTGCAATAAATATAGATATGATGCATATTTTAAATCATATTCATTTAGTTTAATATATTTTGAAAATTCTCTGAAATAATCTGCTAATGTTTTTATATTTATATCTCCATCTTTAGCATCTTTGTCGATATAGCTATATGACCTTATTACTTCCCATACTATTGGCAGTTTTTTTGCCTTTTCAAAATCTATTATGGTTGGTTCTTCTGGTTCATTATATATCAATTGTTGAGAGCAAAAGTCTCCATGGCTATTTAGCTTTGTTAATTTGTCTAAAATGTCAAAATCAAAGTTGTTTTTTATGTGATTTAATATTTTCATTCTATAATTAATGTCTTTTTCTATTTGTTCTTTGTACTTGTTATCTTTTTTTATGTTGCTTTTTAAATTTTGCATTTTTTCAATACAATTGCATACTCTTTCTTTTGTAAAATACTTATTCATAATGTTATCTTCACTTAATTCAGGATATTCCATAAGAGCTTTTGTTAGTTTTCCCAAAACACCTGCACATTCTATTGTTCTTTTATGGTCTCCTGTATTATTTTCAATAGTGTACCCTTCAACAAATTCTTGTACAATTATTATTCTTCCTTCATTTTCTATGTAGAATTCTTTTCTTTTTGTTTTTTGAACTCCCATATCCGCTCCTTTGCTTTATTACAGTTTATAATAATTGTATATTAGAAATATAATACAACTTGTTACTTTCCTGTCAACAAAATTCTACAAATATCATAAAAATATAAATAAGAATTTGCTTTTTTCTTTTTTATTTACAAAATTTTATTTTGATGTTATACTTTTATAAGTATACAATATAGGAGGTATTACATTGGATAACTGTTTTCCAGAGAGATTTGCAATTCTTCTTAGACATTCTAAGATGAGCTATGAAGAAGTTGCTCATAAGTTAAATTTAAAATCAAAAGGCACAATTTCAAAATATGCAAATGGTAAAACTAAAAAAATCGAAATATCTATGGTCGTAAAAATTGCTGAATTGTTTGGAGTTTCTCCTATTTGGTTACTTGGTTTTACTGAAGATATGTTCTATGTTATAAAAAGATAAGTACTATTTTATTTATAATATAAAAAGTAGATTTTAAAAAATAATTTTATAAATCTACTTTTTCTACTTCTATTTTTAAAGTTATCCCATTATCTTGTTTTTTACTCATTTTTCTTTTCTCCTATTTATTTCTATCTTTGTATTTTCATTTATATTCTCTATTATTGTTCTCATACTATTTGAATCAACTGCAATACAACCAGCTGTTGATTTATTATTGCTACAATGCAAAAACACAGCGCTGCCTTTCCCTAATATGTTTTCTGGGTTCGTTTTTATTTCCACTAGGCATCTATACTCTATTGGGTATTCTATTAAATGTTCTGCTGAATTCCAATCTTTTTTCACTTCGTTTTCTTTAACTAATTGATTGTAATATTTAGAATTAATGTCATCTACCCAATACATCTCTTTCATTATCTTTTTATACTCTAATCCATTTTTATTTTGTATTCCAATTTCCGTTCCCAAAATAACTCCTAATTCAAATTCTCCTAGTGGTGTTTTGCCGTCTCCTTCTTGCTTTTGTTCTGTTGCTCCATTTCTTCCAATATAGGCATCAACTTCGATATTGCATTTGGGATATTTTAATATAGCTTTTTCTTGCTCTAAAATCTGAACAAGAATTTTATTGTAATTATCGTCTTTCTTTACCATTTTCATATAATTTCCGTTACTATATTCCTTCCTATTTAATCAATATTTTTCTAATTTCCTCCAAAGCTTTCTTCCTTGGGCTAATCTCGTATTTTTGTTCACTAGTTAATTCGGCTAAAGTCTTACCACTATCTAATACAAAGATCTCATCAAAACCAAAACCATTACAGCCAGCGGGACTTTTAGCAACATATCCATATAATGAATATTCTACAACATTAGTTATATTTTTATCGGCAATAGCAATAGCTGTTGTGTACTGACAAGACCTTAACTGGTCAGGAACATCCTTCATTTTTTCTAGCAATGCCAAATTCTTTGTATGGTCATCTGCATCCATCCACCTATGTGTATGTATTCCTGGGAATCCGTCTAAAGCATCTATTTTTAATCCACTGTCATCCCCCATAACAATTATATTTTCGTCCAACTGATTTACAAGTTCTGTTACTTTTTGAAGTGCATTTTCTTTAAAGCTGTCAGCATCTTCATTTGCTTCTAGTTTTTTGTTTAATTTTGTTTCCATTTCTTTTAATGTAATAATATCAAAATCATTAAATATGTCTTTTATTTCTTTTATTTTTCCTTTGTTGTTTGATGCAACAAGTATTACTCTCTTTTTCTCCATAATTTTCCTCGTTTTACTTTTATATGTTCTATTTAAATGTCATTTTATCATATGCATATTCTTATTATCAAGTGCAAATTAAAATTTGTTTAAAAAGTACTGCTGAAAATGATTTGACAAATATTCGTTTTTGCGTTATAAAAAATGTATAGTAATCGAAGATTCTTTGTCTGGTGTCCTTGCTGCAAAAAATGCTAGCCTTGATGTTATAGCTGTTTATGATAAATTTTCTGATATAGAGATAAAATTAATGAACTTGCAGATTTTACTGTGTCAGATTTTAAAGAGTTAATTGAAATATTTAAAAAAACAAAAGATTAGAAAAAATCTAATCTTTTCTTATTTTATTAACAACTGTACTATATGTATACAAACTCCCCACTACAAAATTCACAGTATCATCATCTGTATTTAAAGCATCTTGCAGCGCCACATCTAATTCTTTCCTATAAATTCTATCACTGTTTACAAATTCTTTCATGCAATCATATAGCTCATCTTTTGATGCATATCTATCACTATCATTCCCTGATGTCATAACAAATATGGCATTTTCATCTTTAGCTAGTAGCTTTAGCATTCTTCTGTAATCTTTTCTTTTCAAAATTGATATAATATACACTCTTTTTAATTTAGGATAATATATATCAACCATATCTAATAAGTTCCTTATTGCTGGGTCGTTATGAGCGCCATCGTAAATAATTTTTGGGTTATTACTCAATTGTTCCATTCTTCCTTTATGAATAACTGTTTTTAGTCCTTCTAATATATTTTTCTCGTCTACTTTATATCCTAGTTTGTTTAATATATTAATCACTTCTATACATATACTTGCATTTTGTATCTGCATTTTCCCCTTTAAATTTATACTCAAATTTTCAAAATTCTTATAATTAAAATGTTGAAAGTCTTTGTCAAAACTATAATTTGATATATCTGATTTTTTTACAATATGTAATGAATTATTTTTCTTATTGCATTCATTTATAAACACTTCATTTATATCCTCTTCTTGCTCAAATATCACAGTATGAGAATTTTCTTTTATAATTCCTGCTTTTTTATGCGCTATTTCTGTTAAAGTATCTCCTAAAATCTTTGTATGGTCATACCCTATTGACGTAATTACAGACACTACTGGATTTGTTATAATATTTGTGCAATCATCTAATCCTCCAAGCACTGTTTCTAATACAACAAAATCTACACTGTTTCTATAAAAATATAATAATGCCATCGTTGTAATTAGTTCAAATACTGTAACCTTTGTATTTTGGGAATGGTTGTATTCTTCTATTAGTGGTTGCAGTTCTTCTATTATCTCTGACATTTCTTCATCGGATATTTCTTTTCCATTTATGCTTATTCTCTCATTATATTTAATTAAGTGTGGAGATAAAAATTTTCCTACTTTATATCCTTGTTTTTCTAATATATTAGCTATAATTTCTGTGCAGCTTCCTTTTCCATTTGTTCCTGCTATATGAATGAATTTCATTTCTTTTTCGAAGTGCTGAAATTTATTCATAAAATATTGCATTGCTTTTAGTGTTCGTTTTTTATTTGCTTTAAATAAGTTATTTAAATATTCTTCTACATCTATCATTGTTTTCTCCTCTTTCTATTTCAACTCTGTCATTACTCTGTCATTACTCTGTCATTACTCTGTCAATTTATATTTTCAAGTATCAAAATTATATAATCATAAACACTTTTCGTAAAAAATATTATTCATATGTGTACTCTCCTATTTACGAGACATTTTATCATAATTATTATCTCATTAGCAAGTATAAAATAAAATTTAGAGAACAAATGTATTGCTTTTGGTAAAAAAATATAGTATTATTTTAATAAATTACTATGATATTAGTAGGTATTACTTTGAATATATATTCTAAAAATATTTATGAGATAATAGAAAACGGTAATAAAAAACATATCATCATCATTTATAATATTTCGGAAAATCACTATGTTGGATTATCTATTCATAATAAAAAAATAGCTCATTTATCAAAAAAAGATTATAATAATATTCTTTTATCTCTTAAAAAATATTATCTTTTTGATACATAGTGACCTAAAATTATTGACTATCTTCAAAAAATGTTTTATAATGTAATTACATTTAATTGTTGCACATCTTATGATGTGGAAGTTGTTCTTCGGAGATTAGGTTTAAACTTAATCTCTGCTTTTTTTGTAATAATATATTATTATTTGCATATAATATGAATACATTTAATGTTGCACATTTAAATGTGAATAATTCGTTTATAAACGCTTGAAACCTCTCTTATAGTAAGAGAGGTTTCGCATTTTGTATCAAAATCTTTCAAAAATTACAAACAAACATTTGACAAATTTATTTTTTATGATATAATAAGTACAAATGTTCGATTAATGAATAAAAAGGGAAAATAAAAAATGGATACTTTAGAAAAATTACAAATACTAGCTGACTCAGCCAAATACGATGCATCATGCAGTTCAAGTGGAAGCACAAGAGCAAATAAGAATAACGGAATAGGAAATGGAAGTAAAGCAGGAATATGCCACAGTTGGGGTGCAGATGGAAGATGTATTTCATTATTAAAAATACTTTTCACTAACTGTTGCATTTATGATTGTAAATACTGCATTAATAGATGTACAAATTCTGTAAAAAGGGCTACCTTTACCCCACAAGAAGTAGCAGACTTAACAATCAATTTTTACAAAAGAAATTATATAGAAGGTTTATTTTTAAGCTCTGCTGTTATAAAATCTCCTGACTATACAATGGAACTTTTGGTGAAAACTGTTTCTATATTAAGAAACGAATACAAATTTAATGGATACATTCATTGTAAGACCATACCTGGATGCAGTAGAGAACTAATTGACAAACTTGGAAGTTTAGTAGATAGGTTAAGCATAAACATTGAATTGCCTTCAAATAATAGCTTGAAATTACTTGCACCACAAAAGGAAAAAGATGGAATACTAGAGCCTATGACTTATGTGTCTAATGGAATTAAGCGAAACAAACTGGAAAAAAGCAAATTTAAACCTATTTTTGTTCCTGCTGGGCAAACAACGCAATTGATAGTTGGTGCAACTCCTGAAAGTGATTTAAAAATATTAAAACTTTCTGAAGGATTATATCAAAAACTAAAATTAAAAAGAGTTTATTATTCTGCATACATAAGTGTAAATAATGACAAAAATTTGCCTACTTTAGAAGCCCCTCCTCTACTTCGCGAAAATAGATTATATCAAGCAGATTGGTTGCTTAGATTTTATGGTTTTAAAGCAGATGAACTATTAGATGAGACACATCAAAACTTTAACCACATATTAGACCCTAAATGCGATTGGGCTTTACGAAATCTTGACAAATTTCCTGTTGAAATAAACACTGCTGATTACTTTACTCTACTTAGAATACCAGGTATTGGTGTAATTTCAGCAAAGAAAATAATTAGAGCTAGGCGTTCCTTCGCTCTAGATTTTGAAGCACTAAAAAGCCTTGGTGTAGTATTAAAAAGAGCTAAATATTTTATAACTTGTAAAGGGAAATATTGTAACCAAGTCTATAAATTTAATCAAAATTTTATAGAGACGAACTTAATATACCAAGAACGAAATGCCCTACCCTGCCCTAATTTTCAACAGCTATCTATTTTTGATAGTTTGCAACCTACAAAGGAGGATAAAATAAAATGTCTAACTGGAAGCTTATAAATAAAACGTTTTTATATGATGGCACATTTGATGGATTTTTAACAATTGTTTTTGATTGCTATTCAAATAAAACTTTACCACAAAAAATATTTTCAGAAGCGGAATATACCGCAAATTTTTTAGACCACACAATTTATGTAGAAACAGATTTTGAAAAGTCAAAAAGAGTATTTAATGGAATTGAAAAAAGCATTAGTTATACAACACTTTACAATACTTACTATGCCTTTCTTTCCAACGAACCTGAAAAAGAAATGTTTATATTAAAATATTTGTGTAATGGTTTTGATATTGGTCCAAAAATTAACAATATGCTTACTGTTTCTTATGTGTTTAAAGTAATGAATATGAAAAAGAGAAGTTTTGGAGAATGTCATAGATTAAAGGGATTAGTACGATTTCAAGAGATTGGAAACAATTTATACTATGCCTCTATTCATCCTGATAATAATATTATAGAGCCATTAGGACATCATTTTATTAATCGCTTACCAAACCAAAACTTTGTTATCCACGACAAAATTAGAGATTTGTGTTTGCTATATAATGGTGATGAATATAGAATAATAGATAGTACAAATATAAAAATCCCTACTATTTCTTATGAAGAGCAAAAATATCAGGAACTGTGGAAGTTGTTTTTCAAAACAATTGCTATTAAAGAAAGAAAAAACGCTAGATGTCAAATGCAATATATGCCGAAAAAATACTGGCAAGACTTAATTGAAAACCCATAAAAACCACTTCCCTATAACACAAAAACCTAGTATCTTTGATTTATTCAAAAATACTAGGTCTTGAAAACAGCACATCTCTTGCCATTTTTTATTTAAAATTAACTACAACTTCTCCTATGCCTGCTTCAATTTTAATTAGAGCATTACCATTTCCAAAAGTTTGGTGATTAGAAACTTTTTGACCTGCTATTTCAAAATTACCTAATCCTGCTTCTGCATTAATTCTGTAATCTTCTTGTTTCCCAATCAAATTTAATTCAAGTTTTCCTACACCACATTCAATATCTGCATTTTTTAAAACTTCGCTTGTTAATACTACTTTACCAACACCCATATCAACATCAAGCTTATCAGTTTTCAAATATTCAATATTTGTGTCATTAACACCTGTATCTATACTCACTTTTTCAAATTGTATATTTTCTGGTACATAAATCACAACAGTTGGTGTTATATTATGCATATTTAAGAAGTTTCTATTTAAATGTTTATCTTCAATTTTTAGTTTGCTACCATTTGTTTCACATCTAAATCTATCAGAAATATCAGAAACATTTACTTTTAATGTATCTCCTTTTCTTATATCAAGCTTACATAAACTTAAGTCTATATCCATTTCAGATATATTAGTATATTCTTGTTCCCAGGCTGTTATTATTTCTGAATTTCTATTTTCTTCAATCATTTCTATTCCTGTTGTAATACCAACCATTGCTGTAATTCCAACTACTATACCACTTATAATCATTAAACATAAGTATCCTGCAAATATTAATGCTGCATATTTTATTATTTTTTGAAATGTTGTCATTTTATTTCAACACCTCCAAATATGGCTGTTCCATTGATATATAATGTTGGTAAGTTTTCGTTATAAGTTGCTTGTGCTTTGTTACTTACTCCTCCAAATATTGGTGTTGATTTCACTTTTATATTTACTCCTTCTGGTACTTTTATTTCAACTCCTCCAAATATAGCTGTTGCATTAATAATTTGGTCTTTCGTTATACTAGCTTTTGTAAGGTCTAAATCAACTCCTCCAAATACTGCATCTACATTTGCCCCATTAAATTCTTGTCCTGCAAAATTACTTTTTTGCTCTCCAAATGTTGCACAAAGTTCTTCTAAATCTCCTTTGTTTTGGTTTAGTTCTCTAATTTTATCTACCATTTTTTTGTTTATTGTGTCTTTAAATATAAGGCTAATTCCTATCATTACAAGTATAAATGGCACTATTAGTTTGCTAATCATTGTAAATGACAATATGTTTTGTGTGCATAGTAATAATACTATTCCAATTACTAGCCAAATAAAGCTCCACATTTTGCTATCACTTCTGATTAGTTCTATAAAGCTAGGAATAATTATTATTAGTGTCCACCATCCTTTGAAGAATATGTTAATATTAGTGATACCTAATGCGTTTAAGCCAAAGATAACTCCTATCGCAATTAACAAAATTCCCCATAATAAGTTTCCAATTTTTTTCATTTTTTCACATTCCCTTCTTTTTTCTTAAATTCTATCACAACACTTGTCTTTTTACAACTATTATAATAATTTTATTTATTTGATTGTTTACTTAATTGTCACTATTTGGCTTTTCTTTAAAAAGGGGAAACTCTGAAAAGGAGTACCAAATAGCAACAATTAAATTTAATTACTATTTTATTGTTGAGTATAATTTGCTTTTACCTCTTCAGGAAGTTCATTGTATTGTACTTCTTCCCACTTATGAACTCCTGTAACCAATACTTCTAACTTTAAGTAAGATGCTTCTTTTAACTCTCTACTTGTTTTAAATTTAATTTCTTTTTTGTTTCCTTTTTCAGTATAACAGTCTAATGTATATTGATATTTCATTTCATCTGAGGTTGAAAGTTTTTCAATTTTAGTATTATCTATTTGTGCATAATAATTTTCATTATAGTTTTCTACCCAATAAAATACTGCTACGCAAATTACTATTCCAACAATAAATGCAAGTATCATTGGTATTTTTTCTTTTATTCCTTCCATATTTTATTTCTCCTTTATAATATTTTTACTTCCAAAATAAGTTGCTAAGAAATATGAACCATAAATTATTCCTATAACTATTACTGTTGCTACAATCGAAGGCAATAAATCTTCTTTGCTTGCTAATCCTGACATCATTTCTAGTGCAAATTGTATTCCAAAAATTGAATGTATTACTGCAAGAACCATTGGTAGTCCGAAGAATATTCCTATTTGTCTAAATAATGACCTATTAATAATTTTTTCGTCACAACCTATTTTTCTTAAAATAGTATATCTTTGTTTATTATCAGAACTTTCTGTTAATTGTTTTAATGCTAATATTGCTGAACTTGCTATTAAAAAGATAATTCCTAAATATATTGCTATAAATGTTATTATTGTAGCAAGCCCTGTACTTGATTGAATTATAATTATTTTTGTCATACCGTCAAGTTGAATTCCTTTTTCGCTTAAATTTTGTACAAAACCAGAATCTCCACTTTCGAACATTTCTGCTATTTTTTCTTTTTCTTCATCTGTATCAGCATTGAAATTTGCTGCTAATAAGTATCTTTCTTTTTCATTTTCCGTTAAGTTGCAGTTATCTGGAACAAGAATAATCCCTGTGTTTGTATGGCTTGTTGACATCACAATAAATCCTGATTTACATTCATTGTATTTAGATTTATATTCTTTCCCTGCTATTGTTAGTTCGTTCGTCCCTTCATTTATTGCTTGATTTCTTATTGATTCTATACTATCAAAATCACAAAGAATTATATACTCGTCATCATTTAAATCGTATTGTTCAATCCCATATATTTTTGCTATTTTATTATAGTCTGATATTTTTACTATTTGTTCTGCTGTATCATATGCTAACATTGGATATTTAGCTTTTATTTCCTCAATTTTATCTCCAAAAAAATCTCCCCAAGTCAAATCATTTGTTGCATATATTGCTATTTCTACAATATCTTTTAAATTGTTCATATCAAATTTGTTGTTTATCATTGTTTCTTGTATTGATATTCTAGAATCTTCCCTTTGCTCTTTTGTGGTTGTTATTGTTCTACCGTAATGTGTATACGTTTCAGGTAAATTTGCTGTTTTATATAAATTTACATCAACTGGCGTCATTTCAATTAATTCTCTTTGCATTGTATTTCTTAAAGATAAACTTGTAGAAAGTATAGAAATTGTCATAAATAGCATTAGACAAATAACACTCATACTAACTGTATTTGTATTGATTTTGTTGTTCATTTGTCTTAATACAAACATATTGGTATCTTTTAAATAGATTTTCTTATTTTTTTGAATTATCTGTAATATAAACCCTGATAAAGACCAGAAAATCAATATTGTACTAACTATTCCCATTATAATTGGTGGCATAATTTTATCTGCTGTGTCTAGTGAATGTGCATCTGCTGTTACTTTCCAATATGCATACCCTAAAACGCTTGCCCCTATGATAAATATCAAAATAGAGATAATAGGATTTTTTATTTTCACTTGTTCATTTTTCTTATTTGCATTTAATAAATTTATCAATTTATATCTTGAAACTGATATTGTATTAAAAACTATAACTGCCAAATACATTACTGCAAAATATATACAAGTTTTTATGCATGCATCTTTTGAAAATACAAATTGGAACTTGCTCATATCTGCTTCAAACATTTTTGCTACTAATATAGACATAAATTGTGAAGCAAATATTCCGAATGGCAAGGCCAACTACAAGAGAGATTACTCCTACAAAGATTGTTTCCATTAAAATTATTTTTGATATTTGCTTTCTTCCCATTCCTAGAGTCATATAAATTCCAAATTCTTTTTTCCTTCGATTAATTAGGAAATTATTTGCATATACAATTAGTAATCCCAACACAACGGCTACAAATACTGATACAAATCCAAGCATAGTTATCATTAATTTTATAATTTCTCTTTGTGACTGTGATACTTGTAACATAGCTTGTTGACTGTCTAAAGAGTTAAACATATAAAAAATGCTTACTCCTAATACTAGTGTTAAAAAGTATATACTGTAATCTTTTATGCTTTTTTTCATATTATTGAAAGATAATTTAAATAACATCGTTCAAATCACCTCCAAGAAGTGTTTGGACCTCGATTATTTTTTCAAAGAATTCTTTTCTTGTGTCATTTCCTTTAACTATTTCATTGAATATTTTTCCATCTTTTATAAATAAAATTCTTTTTGCATAAGAAGCGGTAAATGCATCGTGTGTAACCATTAGAATTGTTGCATATAACTTTTGGTTTAATAGTTCAAAATTTTCTAATAACTGTCTAGCTGATTTACTATCTAATGCTCCTGTTGGTTCATCTGCAAGTACAAGTTGTGGATTTGTTATAATAGCTCTTGCTGATGCAATTCTTTGTTTTTGCCCACCAGATACTTGATATGGATATTTGTTTAATATCTCTTTTATACCTAGTTTTTCTGCAATATCTTGAACTCTTTTATTAATCTCCTTTGCTGGTACTTTTTGAATTGTAAGGGCTATTGCGATATTTTCATAAGCTGTAAGCGTATCTAGCAAATTAAAATCTTGAAATATAAAGCCTAGTTCTTCTCTTCTAAATTTATTTAGCTTATTTCCCTTTAGTTTTGTTATATCTTCCCCGTTAACTATTATGTGCCCTGCTGTTACTCTGTCTATTGTAGATATACAATTTAAAAGTGTAGACTTTCCGCTTCCACTCGCTCCCATTATTCCTACGAACTCACCTTTGTTAACATTAAAGCTAATATTATCTATTGCTTTTGTTAAGTTAGATTTATTTCCATAGTATTTTTCAATATTTTTTACTTCTAAAACATTTTTCATTTAAAAAACTCCTTTCTTTTCTATTCTAATTATAGCTACTTATTTATTCTGTTGCCATCGATTTGCCTTACAAAACCTTACAATTTCGTAAGACTTGTATTATGCAAAAAGAAAAGTTGCTTATCAACTTTTCTCCTTATGAATTTGAACTTAAATTTAGAATATCTCTTTTATTTAAGCTCTATAAAACTATTTTGTGGAAATGTCAAGCTAACTTCTGTCCCTATATCTTCTTCTGATTTTATATCAATCGATATTCCCAATTTATCACATAACTTTTTACACAAATACAATCCTATTCCTGTAGATTTCTTATTAGAATATCTGCCATTAGTACCTGTAAATCCTTTTTCGAAAACTTTTTCAATTTCACTTTTCTTTATTCCAAGCCCATTGTCTTTTATATGTAAAGTTGTATTTTCCTTCTTGTTTGTTGAATAGATCTCAATTTTTAAACTATCCTCACTTTTTCTATATTTAACACTATTTTGTATAAGCTGATTTAAAATAAAAATAATCCATTTGCTATCAGTACTAACTTTACTATCTATATCATGTAAATCTATAAGCACTTTTTCTGTAATCAAAGTATTTTTATTCTTCTTTATACTTTCATTAAAAATATCTTTTAAAATAATCTTTTTTATGTAATAATCTTTTTCAACAGTATTACTCCTTGCATAAAACAGTGCTTGTTCTACGTAGTTTTCAACCTTATCTAACTCTTCATCTATATTATCCATTATAGGTGATTTATTATTCTCAATTATCATTTTACTTGTAGCTATTGGAAGCTTAATCTCATGAATCCACAACTCAATATATTCTTTATAATCTTCCTGAAGATATTTATATTTGTTCACATTTTCTATCATAGATTTATTAATTTGCACCAAACTATCATAAGAAATCTTACCTTCAGCAAAATTTGGTCGTTTAATAATTTCTGTAATTAAATACTTGTCCTCTAGCTCTTTTAAAACATCTTCGAAATTTGAATAATAATTTCTTTTAATAAAATATTCTATCAAAATTCCTATAAAATATAATCCTAAAATTACTATTGGAATATAAATTTTCACAAACGCTCCAAACGAATAAATCATTA
>CANBES010000016.1 GCA_947367845.1 uncultured Clostridium sp.
ACAAATAAAAGAGCTTTTGCAAAAAGAATTGAAACTATTAACTGTTTATTAGAAAATGAAGATAAATATGGTATTTTAGGGTATATTTCTCTGTTTTTATGGGATGAGTATAAAGGTGTATTTGAAGTATTAGAAATAAATTCAGGTAAAACACTTTGTTTTACCGCTTCTAAACTACAAAATACTTTTATTTTTGATATTGAAAAAAATTTAAACAAATTAAAAGAACACATAAAAGATGAATAAAAAAAGCAGGGAATATTTTTTAGATAAGTTGTCAGGCTACTCGAAAAAATAATTCCCCTAGAAAATCAAGAGTGACTTTCTATAATTTATTATAGTACAAAAAGTCGCTCTTGTAAATAATGAGGAGTGATTTTATTATGGAAAGAAGAAATAAAAAGACAAAATCTGTGGGCAATGGAGAAGGCTCACTTTATTATAGTGAAACTTTAAAATGTTGGGTATTCCAATATTATGATACACAAGGCAATAGACAGACTATGAAACAAAGAAAAAAAGAACTTGTAAAAGACTTTAAGGCTAGAGTTACAAAAGTTAAAGAGGAATTGAACACAGGAACTTATATTTGTAAAAGCCTAGTAACCACTAAAAGTATAATTAAGGAGCATATAGACCAAAAATTCAATGATGGTGTTACAAAGGAAAATGCTTATAATAGAGATAATGACACTTTAAAGCAAATTGAAAATTGCTGTTCAAACTTTGTTAATAAACCTATTCAAGATGTTACATTAAAAGATATTCAAACAGCTAAAGAGAAAATAAAAGCGTATTCCCAGTCAAATATTAATAAGGTATGGCAGTTACTAAAAAAAGCCTTTTCTATTGCATCGTCTCCGTCTGTTAGACTTATACCTTTTAATATTATGAATGATGAGAACTTAAAGAAACCTACTTCAACCAAAAAAACAAAAAAAGTATATCCCCTTACACAAGAGGAAAGGGAAAAACTAGAACAAATATTAGACAATGAAGAACGTAACCACCCTTACAGAAACATTGTAAAAATAGAATGGATAACAAGTATGCGAATAGGCGAAGTATTAGCACGTTCAAAAGATGATTATAATAAAGACGAAAAGACACTACATATTCATAACACAGTAACAAAAGACAAAAACGGAAAACTAATTTTAGGCAAATATACTAAAACTTATGACAAAAAAACAGGTATAGATAAGGGAGAACGCAATTTTCCAGTAGATGAAGAGTTAGAAAAATTATTGGATACTTTAATAAAAGAAGAAATAACTAACATATATGGTTTGTTATTTTGGAATTATGAGAAAAATACATTTATAAACCCTAGAAGGATAAATGACTGGCTTGAAAGTATAAACAAAAAGTATAAAATTTCTAATAAGAAGATACACAACCATAGACTAAGACACGATAGAATTACACAATGGAAAGAAGCGGAAATGGATATTTCTGCAATTCAATATTTAGCAGGTCATGTAGAAGATAGCGAAGTTACAGATGTTTACATAGATGTTTCACAAGATTTTGCATTTGAACAGTTAAAGAAATTAAAAAAAGCAAGTTAATTAATTTAACTTGCTACTGCATTACTACTGCATTAAATTTGATGGTGCGGACGAGAGGACTTGAACCTCCACACCATTGGTACTAGTTCCTAAGACTAGCGCGTCTGCCAGTTCCGCCACGTCCGCATTTTTTAAATAAGGTTGTTAATGTTCAATTTTGCACTGGTTCCTAAGACCAGCGCGTCTACCAATTCCGCCACATCCGCATATCTAATTGACAATATTAATATTAGCACATTAATATTATATTTGTCAAGAAAAAATTGAAAAAAAACAAAAAAACTGATATAATTAGTAAAAAGCAAAAAAGGAGAAAATTAATGCCAGTAAAAAAGAATGAAATATATACAGTAGAAATTATAGATAACGGATATAATGGCGAAGGAATAGCAAAAATAGAAGAATTTACAATATTTATACCAAATGCAATAAAAGGAGAAAAAGTAAAAATAACAATAGTAAAAGTACTAACATCACACGCATTTGGAAAAATAATAGAAATAATAGAAAAATCAAAATTCAGAACAGAAAGTGACTGTACTACTTATAAACGTTGTGGAGGATGTAGTTTAAGACATATAGAATATAAAGAAACATTAAAAATTAAGCAAAATGCGGTACAAAGTTTAGTAAACAAAACATTAAAAAACAAGATAGAAGTACAAGCAACATTAGGAATGGAAAATCCACTAAACTACAGAAACAAGGCACAATATCCAGTAGGAATAAATAAAGACGGAAAGCCAGTAATGGGTGTATTTGCAAGCAGAACACACGAAATTATACCAATAAATGAATGTTTTATTCAGGATAAGCAAGCTGAAAAAGTTGCAAAATTTATTTTTAATTTTATAGTAGAAAATAATATAAGTATATATGACGAAAATACTGGAAAAGGTTTAATAAGGCACATAGTAACTAAAATAGGAAAGAAAACAAATGAAATAATGTGTGTGATTGTAATTAATGGAAGTGAGATACAAAAAGAGAATGAATTAGTAGAAGCGGTAACGTCTAATTTTAAAAATGTAAAAACAATAGTAAAAAACATCAATATGAAAAACACAAATGTAATATTGGGAAAAGAAAATATCAATCTATATGGAGATGGATATATAACTGATATATTAGGAGAATATACATTTAAAATATCTCCATTATCATTCTATCAAGTGAATCCTGTACAAGCAGAGAAGTTGTACAATATAGGTGTTGAGGGAGCTAATATAACTAAAGACGATGTGGTGTTTGATTTGTATTGTGGAATTGGTACAATTTCTTTGTTTATGGCAAAATATGCAAAAAAGGTGTATGGAATTGAAATTGTTGAAGAGGCTATAGAAGCAGCAAAAGAAAATGCGAAAGTTAATGAAGTGGAAAACACAGAATTTATTGCTGGAGATGTAGAGAAAATTTTAGATGATTTAATTAATAAAAAATCAATTGTTCCAAATATTGTGATGGTTGACCCTCCAAGAAAAGGTCTTGATAACAAGAGTATTGATAATATTCTTAAGATTAAACCTAGAAAACTTGTGTATATTAGTTGTAATCCTGCTACTTTGGTTAGGGATTTGGCTAAGCTGGAAGAGACTTTTACAGTTGATTTTATTAAGCCTGTTGATATGTTTCCGTTTACGCGGACATGTAGAATGTGTGGCAGTGCTGCAACTAAAACAAGATATATAGGAAAACTAAAAAGGACGAAAATGCGAAATTCGTCCTTTTAAATCTTTTATAAATACTTTTTCAAAGTTTCAACACTATCTTCCTGCATAACAACAAAATCATTTAAGATATTCATAACAGATTTCTCAGCATCAGGATTTTGATTAATCAAACGTCTACCCTCAATAATCCCCATATTAGTCCCCTGCATCAAAAGTTCAGACAACTTAGAAGTAGTATCATCAGCCATAGTCCTCATCTGAATACCATACCAAGTCATCATCTTATTCATAGCATTAGTCTCATGAGGTTCAGCACTAGAATAATCAGAATACAAATTATTAACTTTATTAGAAATCTCCTTATATTTGTTATACTCCACATCTAAAACCTTTCTAAAATCATCATCTTTAACCTTTTCAGAAACAAAAGAAATTGCATCCATACCCATAGTAGCACCTTTATTAACCTCATCTAAAATATTCAAATTTTGATTTTCCATAAAACACACTCCAATTAATCATATAAATTTAACAATAATAGTATTTCCGAAAACGAAAAAAATATTATAAATCAAAATTAATTTCTAAAAAATGTAATAAAGCAACAAACCTTAGGAAATAATAAAAAAAGAACAGATAAAAAGGAGGAGTTATATGTTACACATTATGCCAACATCAGACCTAAAAGAAAACTTTGCAAAAATACAAGACTTAGTAGTAGACCAAGCAGAAAATGTATATTTAACACAAAACGGTTATGGTTCAATGGTTATTATGAATTTAGAAACATACGAAAAAATCTCTGGTGGAGCGAACACAGCTAGTAAACCCAAAAACAAAACAAGTAGAAAAATCAATATAGCAGGTCCAGAAATAATAGACGATTAAAATGGATGTTTTGGGTGTTTTTAGGGACAGTCCTAAAAAACACCCATACGAATTACTTTTCTTCAAAGAAAGAGTAAAAGTTTCTAAATTCATAACCTTGAGATCTTAAATAAGAAATAGAATCTTTTAAAGCAAGAGAGCTATTGCTAACATCTTTAGTATCATGCATTAAAACAACTAAGGTATTCTTATTTTTGCAAGACTTTTTAAGATTATTTAATAATTGATTAGAACTATATTTTTTAATAGAATCATTATTCAAACAATTCCAATCAATATAGGTATAATTCATTTCAGAAAGAAGTTTAGCAGCTTCTTTCTTTTTAGATTTATAATTAGGAGACATAAAGCCATTTGGAAATCTAAAAACATGAGAACAATAATCGTCTTTTCCAATCGCTTTTCCAATTGCCAAATCAGTTTTTTCAATCTCGTTTTTAAAGCTATCAAGATTTTTATATAATTTAGAATTGTTGTGAGAATAACCGTGATTAGCAATATAATGACCTTCATCATAAGCACGTTTTACAATCTCTGGATGTGCATCAACAGACTTTCCAATTACAAAAAAAGTAGCTTTTACATTTTCTTCTTTTAAAATATCCAAAATTTTTGGAGTAACAGAAGTAGTTGGACCATCATCAAAAGTTAAATATGCTATCTTCTCTGAATTCTTAGTAAGGCTAGAAATCTCATCAATAAAAACATCTGATACAACACAATTGTGAGTTAATTCAACTGCAAAATTAACAGGAGTATTGAATATGAAAATTAAAAGTAATATTATAATAGTGATAAGTAATATAACAGAACTTATGAATATAGTTTTTTTAGTTAATAAGAAAATTTTCAAAATAATCACCTTTATAAAAAATATATTAAAACAAATTAATTTTATGAATGAAGAAGTGTCTCTGATGAAAGAAATCTGCCAACAGGGACGGAGGTTAGTGGCAGATTCCTGCCAAAAAGGTCCGTCCCCAGTGGCACGTTCCCAGTGGCAGGAGATTTTTTAGAAAAGTCACTTAGTTGTCACAACTGATGTGTTAAAGTATAATTATCAAAGAAAAAAGGAAGGAGACTAAAAATGGAAATATTAAAAGTAGAGAATTTAAGTAAAGTTTATGGAAAGGGGACAACAAAGGTTACAGCTTTAGATAATGTTTCTTTTAAAGTGGATAAGGGAGAGTTTGTTGCGATTGTGCGGTGCTTCTGGAAGTGGTAAGTCAACGTTGTTACATTTGATTGGTGGTGTTGATAGGCCTACAAGCGGTAAGGTTTTTATTGATGGAAAGGATATTCATAAGTTTAATGATGATGAACTTGCGATTTTTAGAAGAAGACAAGTGGGGTTGATTTATCAATTTTATAATTTGATTCCTATTTTAAATGTGGAAGAGAATATAACGTTACCATTAGATTTAGATAATAGACCAGTTAATAAGCAAAAGTTAAGTGAGATGCTAAAGTTACTGGGATTGGAGCAAAGAAGAAATCATTTACCAAATGAATTATCAGGTGGGCAACAACAGAGAACCTCAATAGGTAGGGCTATGATAACAAACCCAGCAATAATATTAGCAGATGAGCCAACAGGAAACTTGGATAGTAAGGCAAGTGATGAGATTGTAGCATTGCTAAAAAAATCAAATAGGGATTACAAACAAACTATTATAATGATTACACACAATATGGAAATTGCAAAAATTGCTGATAGAATTATTAAAATTGAAGATGGGAAGATTGTTTAAGGGAGGTGCAAGATGAATATTCTAAATAAAGTGTCTATCAAAAATTTGAAGTTCAATAAAAAGAGGACAATAAGTACGATAATAGGAATTATATTGTCAGTTGCCTTGATATGTGCAGTTGCAACAATGGCAGTTAGTTTGCAAGCGACTTTAGTGCAAGAAGCGGTTGATACAGCTGGATATTACCATTTAAAATTGTCTAATATTACAAATGACAATTTAAAGACTTTGCAAAATAATCGAGATATAAAAAGTATATATACAATATATGAAAATGGATATGGCAAATTAAATGATGTAAAAACTGATAGTAAACCATATTTAAAGCTTTTATCAATGAATAGAACTACATTTGAATATTTAAAATTCAATTTAATAGAAGGAAAGTTTCCAAAGGATAGCAATGAAATTATAATTGCATCTAATATGACCAATAAAAGGGATGGTGAACCTTATAAAATAGGAGACAAAATAAAATTGGATTTAGGAAAAAGGACTACTTTGGACGGAGAAAAGCTATATAGTCATAATCCATATATAGAAAATGAAGAGAAAATATCAGAAGCGGAAACTACCGAGGTTACTATTGTTGGGATAATGGAAAGACCAACTTCAATTCAGGAGGGATATAGTGACCCAGGCTATACAACTATTACAACAAATAAGAATGAAGGAAATAAAATTGCATACATAGCTTTAAATAATCCCAAGCAATATGAAAAATCAATACCAGAAATATTAGGTGTATCAGAGATTGATGATTTGGCACAAGCAAAAGGAGAAACAAAATATGAAGAATTCGAAATAAACGAAGAACTTTTAAAATGGGAAGTCTTTAAATTTAGCAGTTCAACAATATCAATGATATATACAGTTGTAGCAGTAGTTGTATTTATAATAGTATTTACAAGTGTATTTTGTATAAGAAATTCATTTGCAATAGCAACAGCTGAAAAAACAAAAATGTATGGAATGCTAGCAAGTATTGGAGCAACTAAAAAACAAATAAGAAAAAACGTTATATTTGAAGGATTGATATTAGGCACAGTAGGAATTCCTCTAGGGATATTATCAGGAATATTTGCGTGTTTTGTACTAGTAAAAATAGTTAATGCAGTAATAGGGGAATATTTATTTGCACGTACAGGTGCAATGGTACTAGAAATATCAATATTACCAATGATACTATCCGCAATATTAGGAATTGTAACAATATATCTATCAAGTATATCATCAGCTAAAAAAGCAAGTAAAGTATCACCAATAGAAAACTTAAGAAATTCAAATGATATCAAAATAAAAAGTAAAAAATTAAAAGTGCCAAAAATAATACAAAAGGTATTTAAAACAGGTGGAGTTTTAGCTTACAAAAACCTAAAAAGAAGCAAAAAGAAATACAGAACAACAGTCATATCAATAGCAGTAAGTGTATGTATTTTTATATCAATGAACAGTTTGCTAACATATGCATTTGGACTAACAGGTGTATATTACAAAGACTATAATTATAACTTGATATTATATAATAGTGAAGGAATATTGGAACAAAATAAAAACAGTATCTTAGCATTAGAAGGAATAGACGAATATTTCATAAATTATAGAAATTCAAACAGCATAAGAATAAGCGACAAGAGTAAAATCAACGAAGAAGACGGCTTTGTTTATAATGTAGATTATTATTACAGTAAAGAAAAAGATGAAGAAATATTTACAAATGGACCAGAAGTTGTAAACTTAAGGTTAGTCGGACTTGATGACAATACATTCCAAAAGTATTGTAAAAAGGCAGGATTAGATTACAATAAAGTAAAAAAAGAAGGAATTTTATGTGATTTAGTTCAATATTTAGAAGAAGACGAATCCTCAATAAAACAAATAAGAAGATATAAATATAAACAAGGAGACACAATAACAGGAAAATATGAAGATAAAGAGATAAATGTAAAAGTCGGAGCTGTAACAGAAACGCCACCATATGGAAAAGAGACAGTATGGAATGATGGCGGATATATAGTTTTCAATGTAGACGAATTTAAAGACATAGAATTCGAACTTAATGCAATACTTATAAACACAGCAGACACATCAAAAGTAATGGACGAAGTAGAAAAAATTCATTCAGGAATTGAACGTACAGACATACAAGAATCAGAAAAAGCAGGAAAATCTATGGTTCTCATAATAAGTATATTCTTATATGGATTTATAGCAGTAATCACATTAATAGGCATAACAAACATTTTCAATACAATTACATCTAATATGGAATTAAGACAAAAAGAATTTGCGATGTTAAAAAGTATAGGAATGACGAAAAAAGAATTTAATAGAATGATACGTTTGGAAACATTATTTTATGGAACGAAATCTTTAATATATGGAATCGCTTTAGGCTTGTTGGCTACATTTGCATTATATAAAGCATTTTCAATAAAACTAGATGGTGGAATAAAAATTCCATATGAACCAATATTTATATCAATTATAGGCGTGTTTGTTTTGGTATTTATTATAATGAAATATTCAATAAATAAAATAAACAAGCAAAATACAATTGAAACAATAAGAAAAGAAAATATTTAAAGCCTGCCACTGGGGACGGACCTTAATGGCAGATTCCTGCCAAGAAGGTCCGTCCCTGTTGGCAGATTCCTGCCAAAAAGGTCCGTCCCTATTGGCAGGGAGTATAAAAAGTAGTATAATGCTAAAGAGGAGTGAGAGTTTATGCAGATTTTACTAGTAGAAGATAATGAAATGGTGGCAAAAGGTTTGCTATACACATTAAAACAAAATGGATATGAACCAATACACAAGGCTAATATAAAGGAAACAAAGGATTTTTTACAAAATGAAAGTGAAAATGCAAAAACAAAATTAGTAATATTAGATATTGCACTTCCAGACGGAGATGGATTTGCATTATATGAAAAAGACCTAAAAAACAAAAATATACCAACAATTTTTTTGACAGCGAAAGATGAAGAAGATGATATAGTAAAAGGGTTAGAGTTAGGTGCAGAAGATTACATCACGAAGCCTTTTTCTACAAGAGAGTTGATTGCAAGGATAAATAAGATTATTATAAAAGAAAGAAAAAATTTAATTGTAAAAGTGAAAGATATTGAATTTGACTTGGACAAAATGGTAGTATATAAAAATAATAAAGAAATAGTTTTGACAAGTTTAGAGTTAAAAATATTACATTTATTATTTACGAATTTGAATAGAGTGGTTGCAAGAAATGATATTATAGAAAAAATATGGGAATGGACGGGAAATGATGTAAATGACAACACAGTTACTGTATATTTGAAAAGAATAAGAGAAAAGATTGGCTGTGATATTATTACAACTGTTAAAGGTATAGGATACAGGGTAGATAAAGAAGAATGATATTGCAAGTGTTGCAAGAAAAAACAAAAAGTCTGATAACAACAAGATATGACGGAAGGAACGAAATCAAAATGAAAAATAAAATTGAACTGAAAAAAACAATAATAATAAGTTTTTATATAATTGCAATTGTTATATGCATATTTGGAATAGTGCAATACAAACAATATAAAACATATACAAGCAATTTAAATGAAAAAATACTAAGTATAATTACAAAAATAAATGAGAAATATCCAGATATCACTCAAAATGAAATTATGGATATACTAAATAACAAAGAAGAAGTAGATATATTAGTTTTAAGAGAGTTTGGAATAGATGCTGAAAAAGAATCGATAATTTTTGAAAATGAAAAATATTTTTTAACATATTTAATATTAGACCTATCGATTCTTGTAGCACTTGCAATTACAATGATTTTAGTGTTTTTAGTATATAATCATTCAAAAGATAAAAAACTAGAAGAAATAACAAGATATATGGAAGACATAAATAGTGGGAAATATAAGCTGGATATAGAAGACAACACAGAAGATGAATTATCAATTTTAAAAAACGAAGTATATAAAACAACAATTACATTAAAAGAAATAGCAGAAAATTCAAAACAAGACAAGGCCAACTTGAAAGATTCATTATCAGATATATCACACCAACTAAAAACACCACTAACATCAATATCGATTATGCTTGATAATGTTTTGGACAACCCTGAGATGAACAAAGAAACTAGAAATGAATTTATAAAAGACATAAAAAGAGAAATTATAAATGTAAACTTTTTAGTGAATTCACTATTAAAATTATCAAAATTAGACGCAAACAGTGTAAAATTCATAAACAAAGAGGAAAAAGTTGAAAATATTATTAATGAAAGCATTAAAAATGTCTCAATATTGTGTGACTTAAAAGATATTAAAATAAATGTCATAGGACAAGTAGAAAGCGAAATATGTTGTGACCTAAAATGGCAAGTAGAAGCACTAACCAATATATTGAAAAATGCAATTGAACATTCAAAAGTATCTTCAAATGTAGATATAATTTGTGAGCAAAATAAAATATATACAGAAATAAAAATTAAAGACTATGGCGTAGGAATTTCTGAAAAAGATTTACCACATATTTTTGAAAGATTTTACAAAGGTGAAAAGTCTTCAAGTGAAAGTGTAGGAATTGGACTAGCATTGGCAAAATCAATAATAGAAAGCAATGGTGGTTACGTAGAAGCAGAATCAGAAGAATGGAAAGGAACAATTTTTACGATTAAATATTTTTAGGAATTGCCAACGGGGACAGACCTGTTGAACAAGAATGTTACTGGGGACGGATCTGTTAAACAAAAATTTTAAAAGAAGGTAGGAAAATGAGTAGAAAAAATAAAGTAAAATTATTTAAAATAATGATAGCAATAGCAGTTATAGCATTATTAGTAGGAATAATTATATATTTATTGCCAGTAATGAAAAATTTATCAACAGTAGAAGGGAAAATTGCTTTCAAGGAAAAGATAGATGGTTCGGGAGTGCTCGGAGTGTTAACGCTTTTTGGACTTCAACTAGCTCAAATATTTTTAATTATAATACCAGGAGAGCCAATAGAAATATTGGCAGGAATGTGTTATGGTAGTGTATGGGGAACAGTGTTTATTATGGCATCTGCTGCAATAATATCTACTTCTATATATCTTTTGGTAAGAAAACTTGGAAAGAGGTTTGTTTATGATTTTTGTGATGAAAAGAAAGTTTCAAAAATTGAAAACAGCAAGTTGTTTCAAAATCCTAAGAAAATTGAATTTATAATGTTGATATTATTTTTGCTTCCTGGGACACCAAAGGATTTGTTAGTGTATGTGGCTGGATTATTGCCAATTAAGCCAAGTAGATTTATTTTGATTTCGACTTTTGCTCGTTTTCCTTCTGTTATTTCTTCTACTTTGGCTGGTGATAATGTTGTTAACCGGAGATTGGAGAATTGGTATTTTGCTTTATGCTGTGATTGTGTTGGTTGCTGGTGGCGTTATTTTTGTTATTAGTAAGTTTGATAAGAGTAATACGACTTCTGATGTGATTAAGAGTATTAAGTAAAATATTGCAAATTTGTGTTTAAAAATAAGATTATTAATTAAAATTTTAATTGCTGTAAGGTGCTATTTTTAAGCGAATTTTAAGAGCTTTAGAAAAAAGTTGAAAAAATTTTAAAAAATGTATTGACAACTAGGAGAAAAATTAGTATAATTAATCTCGTCGAAAGGACATACGGTCGCTTAGCTCAGCTGGGAGAGCATCTGCCTTACAAGCAGGGGGTCATAGGTTCGAGCCCTATAGCGACCACCATCTTTTACGGCCTGGTAGTTCAGTTGGTTAGAACGCTAGCCTGTCACGCTAGAGGTCGACGGTTCGAGCCCGTTCCAGGTCGCCATTTTTTTTGGCTTTATAGCTCAGTTGGTAGAGCAAGGGACTGAAAATCCCTGTGTCCCTGGTTCGATTCCAGGTGAAGCCACCAAATAGAAAACAGTAACTAAAAAGTTACTGTTTTTTTGTACAAATTTTTTAGAACAGCATATTATATAAAAACATATAAGGAGTTCTAAACATGAAAGAAATCAAATACAACAGGGAACAAGTATATGAATATGCAAAAGAATGGGCATATAAACGAAACCCAAAATACTATAATTTTGACACAGTAGGAGGAGATTGCACAAGCTATGTATCACAGTGCATATATGCTGGAATAAAAGAAATGAACTATACAAAAAACAGAGGGTGGTATTACATAAATGGAAATGAGAAATCACCATCGTGGAGTGGTGTAGAATATCTTTATAAATTTTTAACACGAAATAAATTAGTAGGGCCGTATGGTAAAGAAACAACAAAAGAAAAAGTAAAAATAGGAGACATAGTACAACTTTCTTTTGATGGAATTATATTTGGACACACATTAATAATTGTAAAAATAGAAAATGGTGAAATATATAGTGCATCCCATACAATAGATACTTTTGGGAAATTAGTAACAAGCTATGATTTCGAGAAAATAAGATATATACATATACAAGGTGGGAGAAAATACTAAAAAGCTGTTGCAGATGCAACAGCTTTTGCTAAACATAGCATTGAAACAGAGTGTATTGAAGAGAAAAATTAAAAAAAGCAGAAACTAAAAAATAAACAATAAAAATAACATATCCTACTATGAATAATAGTAATAAAATGTAGTTGATAAAGTGAAACGACAATGTTATAATGTGAACAATGGAAAATAGCATATAGGAGAGATAACAATGTTATGTATTGAATATAAAGATAATTTAGATGAAAAATTTTATAGTTTAATAGAT
Source organism: uncultured Clostridium sp. (assembly GCA_947367845.1). Lineage (GTDB taxonomy): Bacteria > Bacillota > Clostridia > TANB77 > CAG-508 > CAG-269. The sequence continues at coordinate 12,626 of CANBES010000016.1, forward strand.
ACTGAATTCAACAAATTTGCCAATAAAAACGATTTGGAATGTAATTATATGTCATTTGCATTTGTTGCAAAAGAGAATAACAAAGTTGTTGGAATAATTACAGGTCATTCATACTATAAGGAAGTCCATATAAGTGACCTTATTGTATTAGAACAATATCGAAAAAAAACATATTGGAAGTAAACTTGTAGAGGCTGTAGAAAAATATTATAAGAATAAGCACTTTGAAAATATAAACTTGACTACATATAATTTCCAAGCACCTAAATTTTATGAAAAATGTGGTTTTGAAGTTGAATTTATAAGAAAAAAACAAAGAGAATCCTAAATTAGACAAATATTTTTTAGTAAAATATTTTAAATAAAATATTAGTTCATTAATAACTTTAAGGAGAAAAGATAATGAATTTAACAAAATATCTAAATAAAAATATAAAAGTAATAATAGATAGACCATTTGGAAGTAAACACACAAAATATGACTTTATATATCCAGTAAACTATGGATATGTTCCAAACACAATAAGTGGAGATGGAGAAGAATTAGATTGCTATGTTTTAGGTGTATTTGAACCAATAAATGAATTTACTGGCAAATGTATTGCGGTAATACATAGAACCAATGATAATGATGATAAGCTTATAATTGTACCAGAAGATAGAACCTATACAAATAAAGAAATTGAAGCATTAACAGAATTTCAAGAAAGATTCTTTGAACATAAAATTATTAGAAATAACATCGAATTTAATAGTTTGATTCCTGAATTAAGTGTTTCAAATATTGAAACAAGCAAAACGTTTTATAAGAACATAGGATTTGAGATTATTTATGAAAGAGTAGAAGAAAAATTCTGCTTTATGCAGTTGGAAAATAATCAGATTATGATTGAAGAAGAAAACGATAACTGGAATGTTGGAGAATTAAAATATCCTTATGGAAATGGAATTAATATAAGCATGTCTGTTAACAATGTAGAATATTTATATAAAACTTTAAGAGATAAGAAAATTAAATTTTTCTTAGACTTAACTGTAAATGAGTATAAAGTGAACAATAATGTGTTTCAAGATAAAGAGTTCTTGTTACAGGATCCAGATGGTTATTTATTAAGATTTAACAATTAGATATTAAAAATTAGGAGATATAAATATAATGAATAAATTATATGTAATTACTGGACCAGCAGGAGTTGGGAAAAGTACAATATCAAAAGAAATAGCAAAAAATAAAAGCAAGTCAGTTCTTATAGAAGGTGATGAAATATATGCTCAAGTTATTGGTGGATATGTTCCTATGTGGAAGGAAGGAAATCACTTAGAAGTATTTTGGCAAATATGTTTAAATAATATTGAAACATATTTAAAAGCAGGCTATGATGTAGTATTTAATTATATTATTCCGCCAAAAACTTTCAACAAAATAAAAAATGATAATGATTTCGCAATAAAAAGAAAATAAAATACAAAAAGGATATTGAGAATGGAAATTATAAAGAACACGAATATGCTATAATGTTTGGGGAGGGAAATATGTTAGAGAATATAGAAGTTCTATACCATAGTTGTATAAAAATAAACAAAGAAAAAGTAATATATATAGACCCATATAAAATTGATAAGGATTATAAAGATGCAGACATAATATTTATAACACACTCACATTATGACCATTATTCTGAGGAAGATATAGATAAAGTAAAAAAAGAAAATACTGTAATTGTTGCTCCAGAAGAGTTATTAACTAAACTATTACGAAAAGGATTTAGACAAGATAATATTATTACAGTAGATCCAGGGGATTGTGATATGTTATTAGGAATTAAATTTGAAACTGTACCAGCCTATAATATAAACAAACCTTTTCATTCAAAAGAGAATGGTTGGGTAGGATATATTATAGAGATAAAAGGTATTCGTTATTATATTGCAGAAGATACAGATATTACAGAAGAAAATAAAAATGTAAAATGTGATATTGCCTTTGTACCAGTAGGTGGGACATATACAATGGATTTTAAAGAAGCAGCACAATGGGTAAATACTATAAAGCCTAAAATAGCAGTACCAATACATTATGGAAGTGTAGTAGGGACAAAACAAGATGTGATAGATTTTATAAATTTATTGCTCCCTACAATAAGTGGTGTAATTTTAATGAATTAATAACAAAGAAGGTTATATAGATGAACAAACAAGATATTATAGATTTTTGCTTAACATTACCTAATACGTTTGTAGATACTCCTTTTTCAGACGACTATGAATCTATAACAATGAAACATATAAATAGTAAAAAGTGGTTTGCCCTGATAATGGAAGTTAATGGTGAATTGTATCTAAATGTAAAAACAGAGCCAGATTATTCAGAATTGTTACGAAGTTCATATGATTATATAATTCCAGCATATCATATGAATAAGGAACACTGGAATACAATTATTATAAGCAAGGAAGTAGATAAATGTTTAGTACAAGAACTAATTGAACAAAGTTATCAATTAACAAAAAATAACATTCACAAAAGAAAAATAATTAAATAGAAATTGGAGAATGAATGTTATGAAAGAAAAGATATATAAAGAACCAAATAAAGCAGAGATGGAAACAACAATAAATGTACTTTATGCAGAAAATATTTTATCGATTTATACAAATAAAGTGTCATTGCAGAGGCAATTAAATAGATTGATAGGAGAACCAACAAAAGAATATAAAGTAAAAAGAAGTATTGTTGGTAGTGCTTGGAATATCTCATTGGATGATAAAATAAAAATTCAAAGAGTAATACTGAAGGCTAATGTGTATGAATTATAAATATAAGGAGTTCTAAACATGAAAGAAATCAGGTTACTAAAAAGGAATGAGAAAATATGGAAATATATAATTTACAAGACAAATTAGAATATTTAGAAGAAGTTGCAACCTTAGAATATGAAGAATGGGCTAGCAATAAAGAAGAAAACAAACAAGCGAGAATTGAAAGAAAAAAGGAAAAAATATGCAATATGTTTTCTGATAAATCATTTTGTAAGCTAATTTTAGTGGATAATCATAAATTAATAGGTTTTATATCAATCTTTCCTAATGATAGTGAAGAAGAAAGGAATTTGACTCCTTGGTATTCGACAATGTATGTAAAGAAAGAATATAGAAATCAAGGATATTCAAGATTATTAAATGATGCAATATTAAATGAAGCTAGAAAGAGAAATTTTAAAACCTTATATTTAAAGACTGATTTGTTCAACTATTATGAAAAATTTGGAGCTATTTTCATAAAAAAACTAAACAATGATGAAAAACTATACAAAATAGTAATTAGAAAGTGAGATATTATTATGAGAAAATATAAAATTGCATCGATAATGATGTTTATACATGGAGCATTTATGGAAATTGGAGGCTGTCTATGCCTTATTCCCGTATTTGTTATGGGCAGCAATAAGTTTGACATAAATCAATACTTTTCTTTTATAGTTCCGTATTTTAAAGATAATATGGATTTAATGCTTGTAATGGGAGCAATTTATGGAATTGTAAGAATTATAGGAGCAGTTGGTTTATGGAAAAATAGAATGTGGGGACTGGTATTATCGATAATAAATTGTATTATCACAATGGCTTTAATGATGTTTATGCTACCAGCAGGAATAATAGACGGAATACTTGCTACAACTGCTTTAATTTTGATTTTGACACAATATTTTGGAAATAAAAAAATAATATAAAATTATAAAGACAAAAAACTTACTGATATAATAATCAACAAAAAATAAGGAGAAACAAAATGGAAAAAGAAATAGTATTTGTAACACATAATACAGGAAAAATAAAATCAGCAGAAAAATATTTTAAAAATCTAAAATTCACAACATTCAACTATGAATTAGACGAACCAAGAAGTGATGATATAAAAGAGATAGCAACAGCAAAAGTAAAACAAGCTTATGAAATAGTAAAAAGACCGTGTATAGCTCTTGATACTGATTTTAGAATTGACGAATTAAACGGTTTTCCAAGAGCATTTGTAAATTTTGCTTTGGACACAATAGGGATACAAGGAATGTTAAAACTAATGGAAAATAAAGAAAACAGAAGTTGTTCTTTTAATGAATGTCTAGCATATCACGACGGAAAAGAAATTCACTATTTTTATGGAAAACATCCACGGAAATTTGTCAAAGAAAATTCAGGGAATTGATAGAGCAGAGAAATGGTCTGATTTATGGTATCTTTTTAAGCCAAAAGGATTTGATAAAACTTTAGCAGAAATGGATGCTGATGAAAGAGAAAATAGAAGGAAAATTGATGGCTCTGTACAAGCAATGCAAGAATTTGCAAAATGGTATGAAGAAAATAAAACAAGGGGTAGCATATGAGAAAGTTAAATTTAATTGTGGTTTTTGATACTAATTTAGAAAAGGCACTTTTTTGTATTAGGGCAAAAGAGCCATATAAAGGGCTATATAATTTTGTTGGAGGAAAAGTAGAAGACGGAGAAACTAATGATGAAGCAGCATATAGAGAATTATTTGAAGAAACAGGAATAGCTAATAAAGATATAGAATTAGAACATTTTATGGATTTGAATTACTTCAAATATGAAAATAATTTGCAAGTTTATTATGGTATTTTAAAACATAAAGTAAACTTGATAGAAGAAAAAAATAAATTAGAATGGATAACTATAAATGAAGAATTATTAGATAATTCTAAATTTGCAGGAAATTATAATATACCTCATATCGTAACACAGATAAAAGTTTATTTGAAAAATGGAACTGGAATTGATAGATATTAAAAAGTTGGAGAGATTATAATGAAAATAGTAACGCTATGTGGAAGTTTAAAATTTAGAAAAGAAATGATGACAATTGCAGAAAAAATGGCATTAGATGGCAATTGTATTCTTACACCTGTTTATCCAGTATTAGAGAATATTGAAAGAACAGAAAAACAACTAATAAAATTAAAAGAAGCACATTTTAAAAGAATAGAATTATCAGATGCCATATTAGTAGTAAATGTAAATAATTATATTGGAGATAGTACAAATTTAGAAATAGAATATGCTAAAAAATTAGGTAAAGAAATTATATATTATACCGATTTAATGAAAAACAATTATAGCCACAACTAACAATATTTAATTTTGTAGTTTGAAAGAGTTATAGTAATTTATATAGGAGATGAATTTTATATGGAAATTTGGGATTTATATGATGAAAATAAAAATGTAACTGGTAAGTATTGCATAAGGGGAAATGAAATTCCTGACGATTTTTATCATTTGGTTGTTCATGTATGGATAAAAAATGATAAAGGAGAATATTTAATTTCTCAAAGATCCGAAGACAGACCTACATATCCATTGATGTGGGAGTGCGTAGGTGGATCTGTATTACAAGGAGAAAGTAGTTTGCAAGGTGCGATAAGAGAAACAAAAGAAGAAGTGGGAATTGAACTAAAAGAATTTGAAGGAAATTTAATTTATAGTAAAGTAAGAAAAGTAAAAAACGCAAATGATATTATGGATGTATGGCTATTTAAATATAATGGAGATGTTAAACTAGAAAATGCAACAACCGATGAAGTAAGAGATGTTAAATGGATGACTAAAAAGCAAATAAAAGTATTGTTTGAAACTAATGAATTAGTTCAAACGTTAGATTACTTCTTTGAAGAAATTAATATTTAAGTACTTAGACAACTTACAAGTCGTAAATTTTGATAATATATGTAAAATAGTAATTTATAGAGGTGAAAAATGAAAAAAATCATACAAATATTAGGAATAACATTCCTAGCAATAATAGTAATACTAAACTTAATATTCACAGCAAAACTCGACGCATCAGAACACATCACAATCAGCAACAACACACTAATATACACAATAGGAATAATAGCAAGTGGAATAATCATATATGTACTCACAAAAAAAGCCAATGAACACATGGAAACAAAAGAAAGCAAAAAGAGAATACTAATTATAGCAATTATTGCATACATAATATTTAATATAATATGGGTTATACTAGTAAACCCACCAATCGTTGGAGACCAAGTTCATGCATGTAATTTAGCACAAACTTTTTACAACAACAACCTAGAACAATACTTACCAAATATGACATATGCAGGAATACCATTAGGGCAATACATGCAATCATATCACCAACAAATTTCACTATCATTTGTATTTAGTATATTTTTCAGAATAATACACTTTGACGTAATTGAAATACTAAGAGCATTAAATGTTATAGGAAATATATTAATGATAGTCGCTCTATATAAAATAAGCAAACAACTATCAAAAAAATATGAAATAAACAATGTAAGATTATTTCTATTAGCACTAACATTCATATCAATACCAATGCTATCAACATTCATATATGGAGACATACCAAGCTTAGCATTATGCCTATTTGCAATATATTTTATGATGAAATATACAGAAACCCAAAAAATTAAATATCCAATATTTGCAGCGGTTCTCACAATGATAGCATATATGATGAGAATGAATAGTCTAATTTTCATAATTGCAACTACGATGTATTTAATATTTAATTTATTTAAAGAGATAAAAAACAAAAACTGGAAAGAAAAACTAATCGAAACACTAATAATTTTAATGTATGTCATTATTTCTATTATGCCAGCAGGACTAGTACAAAATTATTATCTAGATAAATATAATATGGACAAAAAAGCAGAATATCCTACAATAAGTTATATTTTAATGGCTATGGAAGAATCATGGCGTGGAAATGGCTGGTATAATGAAAAAAGAGGAGAGTATGCTTTAAAAAATATTGAAAATGCAAAAGAAGAATATGTAGATGAAGTAAAACAAAGACTAGAATACTTTGCTAAAAATCCTGGTTATACACTAGAATTTTATACAAAAAAAGTGACATCTATGTGGACAGAAAATACATATTCTGCAATAAGAAGCAATATAGTAAAAGAAAATGACCCAATAGAAAATGGAACAGATATATTAATGTTTTATCAAAAAGCATTATTAGTAGTAACTTGTGTATGCGGTATAATGTTTTTAATAAAAAACAGAAAAGATATTTCACAAGAAGCTCTTTTCTTGATTACAGTTTTCATTGGAGGATTTGCATTTCATATTTTGTGGGAAGCAAAGTCAAGATATATAATTCCATACATAGTAGTGTTAATCCCAATAGCATCTATAAAGATAAATTGCAAAACTAATATAGGTGAAACATTTAAAAGAATATATTCAAAGATTTTAAAAAAGGAAGCTCAATAGAGTTTCCTTTTTACTTATCAACTTTCATATTATCACCATAACGCTTAACTTTTTGAGTGGTAGTTTTCTCAAATTCTTTATCACGAACGCCAAAGCTTTTAATATGCTTGTAATTAGGAAGTTTTTTATTAACATTGCTAACAACATCAGACATAACTTTCCAAATTTCTTCCTTAGTAGGAACACTACCTTTTAAATATTCTGTAATAGCTTGAATATTTGGATAAATTTGAGCATTTATATAAGTTTCATCATCATTTTCTTTATGAATGCCAAGTACTAAAGCTTCAGAAATTAAAGGGTTATCATTTAAATAATACTCAACTTCTTCAGGATAAATGTTTTTACCATTTTTAGTAACAATAACACTTTTACATCTTCCAGTAATATATAAATAGCCATTTTCGTCTATTTTTCCCAAATCGCCAGTATGGAACCAGCCATCAACAATAGTTTGTTTTGTTTTTTCTTCATCTTCATAATATCCAAGCATGACATTTGGACCTTTAACAATAATTTCTCCAACACCTTCATCATTTGGTGAATCAATTTTATATTCCACATTTGGAATAGGAAGTCCAGCAGAATCATCCCTTTGGAAGAAGTCTGTATTTCCAGCAACTAGTGGGGCACATTCTGTCAAACCATATCCTTGTAAAGTATTCAGTTTTAAATTTCTAAAATCTGATAAAATATTTGGATTCGCAGCAGCTGCACCAACAATAAATACACGAAGTCTTCCGCCTAAAGTATTTTTGACTTTATTTCTAACAATTTTCTTCATAAAGAAAGGTAGGTTAGAATAAGGATTTTCGCCATTAGAATTTCTATATTTTTCAGGTAAAGTTTTATTCATATTTTTTACAATATTTTTGTGTAAATTTTCTAAAAGTAATGGTACACACAAAATAACAGAAGGATGATACTCTTGCATATTTTTTGCAATATATCTTAGCCCTTCGCAATGTGCAACACTTGCACCACTATAAATCGGTAGTAAAAAGCCAATTGTACATTCGTAAGTATGATGTAATGGCAAAATTGATAAAAATAAATCACTTCTTTTTACTTTTACAATTCCATATATTGATAATATGTTTGAGCATATATTTCTTTGAGATAAACACACACCTTTAGCACTTCCAGTTGTACCAGAAGTGAATAATAAAATACGTAACTCATCAGGGTCAATAGTTATATCATCAAATTTTGTATTTCCATTTTCGTAAGACTTTTTCCCGACTTCTAATATAGAAGTAAAGTTCTTTTCAAAAGTAATGAACTCTGTATCAGGATTTTCAAGCTTTTGGATATTATCTAAAATAGAAGACAAATTTTTATCATCTCCCAAAATACATACAGTTTGAGAAACATTCATAAAATTAATAACATCATCTGTATGCAACTCTTTATCGATAGGGACAACAACACCAACAATAGTGGCAGCCATATAAGAAACGCACCATTTATAGCTATTTTTTCCAATAACTGCAATTCGTTTATTTAAAAAACCTTTTTCAATTAGGCTTGTCCCAAGATGTACAACATCATTTTTGAATTGTTCATATGTAACTGTTTCGATTTCTCCATTTTCATTTTTTCTTTTAAAAGCCGTTCTATTACGATAAATATCACCTGAGCGATATAACATATCCTTTAAATTTGTAACTTCTTCAGTTTTGTGATATTTTTCTCTTAATTGTTCTGCAATAGTAAGATTTTTACTCATTTTTCCCCCTCATTTATATATTCTTATTTATATCTATAAAAAATAAAATTAGTATCTTGATTTAATGTAACATTACCATCATATATAGATTTTTCTTCTGTTTCTAATGGTAAATTAGCATATACAGTAGTTTTAAACTCTTGGTCTAAATTATTTGTAATATATATATCAAATGAAAATTTGCAAGCTATATTATTTAACAAAACATTACAATTTTTCAGCAACGAACCATCATAAGTAATAGGTTTCGAAGTATCTGTTAAAGTATAATCCGTTTTTATATTACTATTAACATAGCTAAGTACAATTGGATTTGCTAAGTTATTATACAAAGTAGGTTTATTCAAATCCGTCTCCTCTTCTGACGTTATCTCAAACTCCAATTTATCATTAATCAAGTTTTCATCTATTATATCACTCTTAGCAAAATTATTAATATTTTTGTAGTATAACTTCGGCTCGCCTAAAGTTGGTGCTTGCTCATATTTGATGTTATCAATATATACCTTTTTAAACGTATTTTCTAAATTCTTTTCTTCACCACCACTAGGGCTACTTATAAAAAAAGCCATATCTGTATATTGATATAAATTCTCAATAGTAAAATTCGAGCTACTAGCAGTCTTATTTTTAGCATCACAACTACTAAAAAAAGTAATCTTATCAATTGAAAAAACTGTTTTTTCATTCTTACTTGCAAACGAAAGCAAATTATTTTCAAGTCTGCTTTTCAGAACAGCCCTATTAAAAAATAAATATGTAATTGTAAGTATTATAAAAATCAAAATAGCTGTTAAAACAGTCAATATAACTTTTTTCTTATCCATAATTTCTCCTTTTTGCCAACGGGTGCCAACGGGGACGGACCTTTTTGGCAGATTCCTGCCATTGGGGACGGACCTTTTTGGCAGGCTTTTGTTATTAAAAAGTGCTTTTTTGTGACTTTCTGCTGTTTTTGTGGTTTTTTTGCAAAAACCTGCCAAGAAGGTCCGTCCCCAATGGCACGCATATATAATAGTATAAATTTCAAATAAAATCAAGTGTTATAAAAATTTCCATAATTTTAAATTGACAAAAAAACACGGAAAAGGTAGAATTATATTAGGTGATAAAATGAAAGCGAAAGATAAAAATAGGAAATTTATAAATTTAGCAATATTTTTGGCATCTATTACTATTATATTAATGGTAATAGTATTTTATAACCATTACTTAAAAACAAATGAAGTGCTTGCAAAAAGTGACAAAGAAACAAAAGAGATAAAAATAAGTAATGCAAGTCAAATAAATATAAATGAAATTATTGCAAATAATATAAGCGATGAACAAGAAGAATTTTATACAGAAGAAATAGATTTAGAATACATTACTAAATATCAAAACAACGCAGAGCTTCCAAAAGGCATGGTGCAAGTTATACAAGAAGGAAGAAGTGGAAAACAAGAAATAACGCGAAAAAGAATATACGAAAATGGTGAGTTAAAAGAGGAAGAACAAATAAGCTCCAAAATAACAAAAGCTTCTGTAAATAAAATTGTAGAAGTGGGTACGGGAAAGTATACAAGTTCATACAAAGTAAGAGTAGGAGATGTGGTGTATGTAACATCTGATAGATTAGGTGTTATGCTAGAGCCAAATGAAGATGCAGAAAAGTTAACAACATTAGATAGAGATACAGAACTAAAAATATTAGAAATAAATAATAATTGGTATAAAATATCGGCAGTAGGTACAACAGGATATGTAAAATCAGAAAATACTACATATTTAAATAAAAATGCTTCGGAGCAAGAAAATACAAGCAATAGCAGTAATGGTGGTAAAATTGCAGCTCCAAGTTTTGATATGGCTTTAAATAAACCAAGCGGATTAACATTAGAACAATTTAAAAAGATTTTGACAGATAGTAAAGATACAAATAAAGTTTTTGAAAACAATGCAGAGTATTTTTATTATATAGAAAAGCAATATAATATAAATGGAGTGTTTGTTGCAGCAGTTGGAATACATGAAAGCGCATGGGGAACGTCAAAAATAGCCAATCAGAAACATAACTTATTTGGATATGGAGCATATGACAGCAATCCATACAATGGGGCATATCAATTTTCAGATTATTCGGAAAGCATAGATTTAATTGCAAGAGTGTTTGTAAAATACTATATAAACCCAAAAGGGACAAGCATTTATGGTGGCGAAAAAGCAGTTGCTACATATTATAATGGACCAACATTAACAGGTATAAATAAAAAATATGCAACAGATAAAAACTGGGCAAACGCAGTATATACGCATATAAAATATTTATATAATAAATTGTAAAAAATTCTTGCTATTTTTTACAATTTATTGTATTATATAGAAGTATAAAGTTTATAAAGGCCTAATTTGCCAAAAAGGACTTTGGAAGAAAGGGGCAAGGTAATGAAAAAGATAGTATTAATTGTTACAATTTTAGCACTAATAATGGGAATATTCTTAAATGTTAGCACATCATATGCAGCAGAAAAAGCAATTGATGAACAAACAGAAAGTAAAATAATAGAGATAAAAGAAAATGCAACAAATTCATTAGAAGACTATAAAGAAAAATATGGTTCAGACGCCTACGGATTTGTGGCATACATTTTAAATCTAGTTAGAATATACAGTATACCATTATGCTTTTTAGGAATAGCAATGGGAGCCATACATCAATATGTAATAGGTGTAAGAAAATTAGACACACTAGAAAAAGGAATGGCTTTAATAGTAAGCTTTGTAACAATATTAATTATATGCCAAATCTTACCACTAGCATTTGCAGTGTTTGTAAAATTTGGAAGGGGGTAACAAATGAAAGTTCTATTTGCTGTAAGTAATGAAGAAATATCAGAATTAATTGTAAAAAAATATCAAAAAGAATACAAACAAATAATTTCATACAAAAACGTATATTACTTTAATGCAATATTGAAAGAAATACAAAAAGACAAAAATTACGATAGAATAGTAATAAGTGAAGATTTAGAAGCATTCACACATACACAATACGACCAAATTGACAAATTCATATTTGAAAAGTTAGATAGTATTAGTGATGAAGCTTCAAACATGCGTGGAAACGATATTCCAATAATACTAATATGCTCTGATAGAAGAACAAAATCAGAAGAAATGCTAGTAAAAATATTTGGAATAGGGGTATATAACGCAATAATAGGAACAGACAGAAGTGTTGACGAAGTATGTAAATTGATAAATAGACCACGTCTAAAAAAAGAAGCGAAAGCATACTACAAAATAGACGCTGAAAATGTAAGCTATCAAAGCGAAAGTGAAAACGACGTTAGCGAAATGGAAATACAAAATATCTTAGCACACTATAAAAGGTTAGGGAAAAACGAAGATAGATTTGTAGACAGTTTTGACAATATAGCAGCACAATACAATGATACACAATTGAGAATTATAAGTAAATTTCTACCATTGAATGTAAGAGCAGTACTAGAAGAAAGATCACCAAAATATCAACAAGTAATGTCATTTAACAATAAAGTTTCAGACAAATTAAGAAAGACAAAAGAAGATGAAAAACAGGGACCTAGCGAAAAACTTCTAATGTCATCAAACAAGCCAAAAATAAAACCAACATCAGTAGTAATACCAACAAATATAGATATGAATAGCGAAAAGAAATTGGCTAGAAAAAAACCAGCACCAATACCAGAGCCAGTGCAAGAAGTAGAAGAAATAGAAGAATTGGAATTCGAAGATATAGACCCAACAACACCAGAAGTAGCAGAACAACCAGTAGAACTAGAGCAACCAGTAGAACTAGAACAACCAGTAGAACTAGAGCAACCAGTAGAACTAGAACAACCAGTAAAGAAAAGAAGGGGAAGACCTAGAAAAAATCCAGAACCACAAGAAGAAACTTTAGAGGCGAAACCAAAAAGAGGAAGAGGAAGACCTAGAAAAAATCCATTACCAGAACCTGAACTAGAAGAAATAGAACAACCAGTGGAAAATATACTACCAATGCCAGAAGAAGACGAAGATGATAACGATTTTGTATTACCTGGATTTGAAGAAGTAGAAGAACAAAATTATTATCAAGAGCCAGTAGAACATCAAGTAGTAGAGCCAGTAGAACATGAAGTAGTAGAACCAGTAAGAACAGTGGTAGAGCCAGTAAAACAAGAATATAGTATACAAAAAGAAAACCTAGAAACAATAGACTTATCTTATTTATTATCATCAGATAAAAAAATAGTAACATTTGTAGGAACAAGTAAAAATGGAACATCTTTTATAGTAAACAATCTAGCAGAAATGCTATCTTCAACAGGAGTGAATGTGGCAATATTAGATACAACTAGAAATAAAAATTCATACTATATATATACTAATAATGAAGAAGAATTAAGAGGAATTGCATCACACAGTATATATGATTTAACAACAGGAGTAGCAAATGGTATACAAGTAAATAAAAATTTAACAGTATACACATCAGTACCAGGTGAAGATGAAGGTATTGAAAATGCGGACAAGATATTAGAAACACTACTACAAAATCATACACTGATTTTAATAGATACAGATTTTGAAACACCAGTTAGATATTTTAAACAATCACAAGAAACATATTTAGTACAAACATTAGACATACTAACGATACAACCACTAACAGAATTTCTAAGAAACTTAAAAGCTAAAGATGCCTTAGATGAAAAGAAATTAAGAATTATCTTAAATAAAACAGTAAAAATAAAAACACCTGAAAAAGCAATAATTGCTGGTATGGCAAATTACAATGATCCAGCAATGTCATTTATGACAAAGCTATTTGATAATACATTAATAAAATATATATCTATTCCTTTTGAAGAAGAGATATACGCAAAATATTTACAAAACATAATAGATTGCAATATGACCTTAAAAGGATATTCTAAAGTATTTATGCAAATACTTAGAGAACTATCAAATATGGTATATCCACTAACAAACACATATACATCACCAACAGCAGGCGGAAGTAAAGGTAGAAATGCTTTTACACCAAATATGAATAATACATTAAATCAAATGAAAAATAATTATTAAAATATACTGAAAGGGGAAAATAAGTGATAATAGCAATAGTTATAATATTAGTGATAGTTATATTTGGACTAATAGTGTACAATGTAACCATACACAAAAAGATACAAAAATTTAATAATTTAAACCAAAAAATAAGAAACTTAAATGTTGTACAAGATTTCATAAACGCAATAGGAGAAACCTCAACAGTAGAAAACAAAATAAAGAAAATAAATGACATTTTAATAGAAAGATATGAAATCAAATACTCAACAATAGTTGTATACGATGGAGCAGAATATCAAGTAAAAACATCTAACGTAGATCCAAAACATTGGGATTCTTTAAGAAACTTACACAAAGTAGAAATGTTTAAAGACAGCATAGAAGCAGCAGTCCCAAAATCAGTAACAGTAAACAACGAAAATGAAAGATTGCCATATCAACAAATGGAATTTGGAAGAGCTAAATCAGCTATATTTTTCCCGCTATATATAGATAATGTATATATTGGATATTGGATAATAGAAAGTGGCACACCACATGACTTTGACAATATAGATATAACAGTATTAGAAATTATAAAAGAAAATATTGTAGCAGTACTAAAAACAGTTGTACACCAAAAAACACTAGAATCAATAGTAAGAGAAGACCAATTTACAGGTTTAAACTCAGAAGCATATTTATATGGTGAAGGTAAAAAAATAATAGAACAATATACAATATCAACATTGTGTATGTTTAAAATAGCAAATATACAACAAATAAACAAGAAATATTCTAGAGATTTAGGAAATAAGGTGATTACAGAAATAAGCAAATATATAAAAGAAAATCTATCAGATGAATACGTATTTATTAGATATATGGGACCAAAATTTGTAATTGCGTTCTCAGGTGTTGATGCAGTAGGTGTAGCAGATTTCTTAAATGAAATAAAAGAAAAAATAGAAACAACACCAATAAAACTAGAAGAAGAGCCACAAGTATATGAAGAGCCTAAGAAAAAGACAACAAAGAAAAAGCCAATAGAACAAGTTGCAACACCAAGACTAAACTTTGTAATATCTTCATATTATAAAGGCACAGGAATAGAAAAAGTACTGAAAAAATTAGAAGAGTACTTAGATAGCGCTGACATAAATGAAAGCGATATAACAAATATATAAATTAAAGGAGGATTATAACTATGGAATTTGACAAAACAATGCACTTTCAAGTAGAAAGAGAAGAAAATACAAAATGCAGAGAAATACTAAAAGAGGTATATGAAGCATTAGTAGAAAAAGGATATAATCCAATAAATCAAATTGTTGGCTATATATTATCAGGAGACCCAACATACATCACAAGCCATAATGACGCAAGAAACAAAATAAGAGCAATAGAAAGAGACGAACTACTTGAAAAAATGGTAAAAGATTATATAGGGATAGAAGATTAAATCATGAGAATATTAGGGATAGACTATGGAGAAGCAAGAGTTGGAATAGCCGTAACAGACTTGTTAGGAATAACAGCACAAGGACTAGAAACAATACAAAGGAATGGTTCAGACAAAGTAATATTAAGAAGGTTAGACGAGATATTTGAAAAATACGAAGTAGATACAATAGTAGTAGGAATGCCACTTAATATGAATGGAACAATGTCAGAAAGAGCCAAAATAACAGAACAATTTGTGCACAAATTGAAATGTAAATACAACAAAATGAAGATAGAAACAATAGATGAAAGGCTAACAACAGTTGAAGCTCATAAAACAATGAACTTTTTGGAAGTCAACAAGAATAAAAAGCGAAATATAGTAGATACTATATCTGCAGTATATATTTTAGAAACATACTTAAACAAAATAAAAAACTTAAAAGAACAATAAAAAATATATTGCAAAAAAATTAAAATTACGATATTATATTTAAAAAACATATAAAAATGAAAGGAGAAAAAATATGGAAGAAAATTACGAGGGAGAAGAACTAGATAACATAGTACAATTATATGATGAAGAAGGAAACGAAGTAAACTTTGAGTTTTTAGATTTAGTAGAATTAGACGATGAACAATACGTAGTATTACTACCAATTACAGAAGAAGGCGAAGAAGAAGAAGGAGAAGTAGTAATACTAAAACTAGAAGACAGCGAAGAAGACGAAGAAAAAGAATCATATGTAAGCATCGAAGACGAAGAAATATTAAACAAAGTATTTGAAATATTCAAAGAAAAATTCAAAGATGACTTTGATTTTGTAGACTAATACAAAATATAATAAGAAAAAACGAAAAAGGTGAAGGAAAGAATAAAATTCTTTCACTTCACCTTTTATAAATAAAGGAGGAAAACAAATGAAAAACTTTTCAACATGGATGTTAGTTATGTTTATGATAATGTTCTGGGTATTCAGAATAATAGTAGCCTTAGGAGGAGAATTACATTGGGATTTAGGTGGAATTACACCACTTAATTCAACTTTTGAAATAGTATTGCTATTTGTAGCGTTATTAAGTTTAGTATTAGTAATAAAAAGAAAAATTGTAGGTGGATTAATATACCTATTAGGATATGGAATGTACTTTGGTGTAGATGTTGCAAATAACATACAAGTAATAATGTCTGCAGTAGAAGGAAATGTTGATATAAATGCATATGCCAATTTGTTTATATCTTTAATTGGAATAATTTTGGCAGTAGCAGTTATGCTAGATTTACTTATGGATAAGAGTAGAAAGAATAATCCGAAGGATAAGAAAACTGATTGGTTTTATACTAATGAGCAATATGATAGACAGCTTGATGAAAGAGCTGATAAGAATAATTATAGGACTTTATAGTTGTGTTAAAAGAAGCTAATTTTTTGAAATTGGTTTCTTTTTTTAGTCTAATATCGTGCTAATTATTGAAAAATGTTGGTTTTTGTATTATAATATTTAAGTAAACAACTGTAAGAAATTGATATACAGTTCGAAATGAGAGAAGGTTAAATTAATGAATAAAAAAGAAGAAACAATATCAAAAACAAACATCAACTGGTACCCAGGGCACATGGCAAAAACAAGAAGACAAATAGAAGCAGACCTAAAAATGATAGACATAGTAATAGAACTATTAGACGCAAGAATACCAAAAGCAAGTCAAAACCCAGACATAGCAAGAATAACAGCAGGAAAGAAAAAAATAGTAGTATTAAACAAATGTGACCTAGCAGACGAAAAAAAGAACAATCAATGGATAAACTACTTCAAAAAACAAGGAATACCAGCAGTACTAACAGACTCAAACTCAGGAAAAGGAATAGAAAACTGCATAAAAGAAATAGAAAAAATAATGGAAGAGCAAATGCAAAAACAAGCAGAAAAAGGAAGAATAGGCAGAAAAATAAGAGCAATGATATTAGGAATACCAAACGTAGGAAAATCATCATTTATAAATAGAATATCAAAAAGAACAACAGCTGGAGTAGGAAATAAACCAGGAGTAACAAAACAAAAACAATGGATACGAATAAACGACAAAATAGAGCTATTAGATACACCAGGAGTGCTATGGCCAAAATTTGAAAGTGAAGACGTAGCACTAAAACTAGCATTCACAGGAACAATAAAAGAAGACATCCTACAAAGAACAGAAATAGCATATCAATTAGTAAAATTCCTATTAGAAAATTACCAAGAAAAATTAATAGAAAGATATGGACTAACTGAAAACTACATAAAAGAAACACTAAATCAAGAACAGGCAGAAAATATCAATATATATGAAATAATGCTAAAAATAGGAAGAAAAAGGGGATGCATAATCTCAGGTGGAAATATAGACGAAGAAAAAACATCAAGAATAATATTAGACGAATTCAAAAATGGAAAGCTAGGAAAAATTACATTAGAGTAATGTTTTTCGGGACGGAGCAAAAAAACATCAATAATAAAAATTAAAGATGTGTCCCAAAGTGGACAAAACGTCCCCAATGGACATGAGCAGAAAGGAGACTTAAAATAGATGAAATTTATAAAGTTAGAAAAAGGCGAAGATGAAGTTAATATGATGTCTCCACTTACATGGGCATATGTTGGAGATTGTGTATATGAACTATTTATCAGAACAGAGCTCATAAATAAAACAAATTTAAAACCACATAAGTTACATATAGAATCAATAAAATATGTTAAAGCACAGGCACAGGCAGAATTTTTGCAAAGCATTATGGAAGATTTGACAGAAGAAGAAAAAGATATAATTAGACGTGGAAGAAATGCAGAGAACCACCATTTGCCAAAGAATTGCGATGTTAAGGATTATATGTATGCTACTGCATTTGAAGCGTTAATAGGTTACTTATATTTAAATGGAAAAGAAGATAGATTAAAAGAAATTTTTGACAAAATATTTGATTGATTTGATTAATTTGTCTTGACGTATCGATAAAAAAATGATATAAATAAAAGTGCCGAAATAATTAGGCACTTTAAATTCATATGGCCCGTTGGTCAAGCGGCTAAGACGCCACCCTCTCAAGGTGGAATCATGGGTTCGATTCCCGTACGGGTCACCAAATACAAAATCTCTATAATTATTGAAGTATGAATTTTTATAGAGATTTTAAAATAAAAGAAAAAGCTAGTAAATTAAAAATTACTACTTTTTTTGTATCAACGAAAAAAACAAAACAAAAGTGCGGGTTACTTATTAACATAAATTACAAAAACATATAAAATATATATGCAAAACAAAAGAAGGGAGTTTTAAAAAATGAAAAAACAAAAAAACAAAGGAATTACCTTAATAGCACTAGTAATCACAATAATTGTGCTATTAATACTTGCAGGAGTAGCGATAAGCACACTAACAGGAGACAATGGAATACTAGGAAAAGCAGGAGAAGCAAAAGAAGCAACAAATAAAGCAACAGCATTAGAAACAATAGAGCTGGAAGCAATAGGGGCTTTAGATAGGGGCGGAGATATTGAAAAAGAACTATTAAAAAC
>CANBES010000017.1 GCA_947367845.1 uncultured Clostridium sp.
TTTTTAGGACTGTCCCCAAAAACACCTTTTTAAAAATTTGAAAGGTAGAATTTATTTCTACCTTTCCCCTATTTTTTTATTCTTCTTTTAATCTGATTGGTAAAATCATATAAGTATAATCATTATTTTCTGTTGATTTTACTAAACAAGGTGAAATGCTTGAGCCAAATTCTATATAAACTTCTTCATCATCAATTGCCTTCAAACTGTCCAAGAAATATTTTGGATTAAATCCTGCTTCTAAATTTTTTCCTTCAGTTGAAACATATAATTCTTCTTTTGCATCTCCTGTTTGATTTGTACAAGAAATTAATACTTTTCCTATATCAACTTGTACTTTTACAGGATATTTTTTTTCTTTTTCTACACTTGATGCTGATATCAAGCTAATTCTCTCAAAACTATTTTGTATACTATTCTTATTTACTTTAATTCTTGTTTCCCAATTATTTGGTATTACGTTTTTATAATTTAAAAATTCTCCATCTAAAATTCTTGTTACAATTTTACAATTATCCATTTCAAACAATGCTTGATTTTTTGAAACACCTATTTTTATTGGTTCAAAAGAATCTGATATTATTTTATTTACTTCATTTAACGTTTTTCCTGGTATAACTGCACTAAAATTATTTGTTTGTTTATTTAAATAAATACTTCTTAATGCTAATCTAAATCCATCAACTGCGACTAAATTTAATTTGTTATTTTCAATTTCGAATAAACATCCTGTAAAAATTGGTCTACTTTCTTCTGAACTTACTGCAAAAATTGTTTTTCTAATCATATTTTTTAAAACGCTTTGGTCTATTTCAATAGAATTTTCCACTTCTATTTTTGGAAGTTCTGGAAATTCATCAGGATTCATAGTTGCTAATTTGTATAATGAACCTTCACACTCAATTTCTAATAAATTTTTATCATTTATAGAAATATGAATTTCTGTATCTGGTAATTTTCTAATAATTTCACTAAACATTATAGCGTTAACAACTGTACTTCCTTGTTCTTTAACTTCACATTCCATTATATATTCAATACCTATTTCTAAATCATAGGTTGTTAATTTTATTTCATTATCATTAGTTTGAATTAATATTCCTTCTAATATTGGCATTGTTGTCTTAGAAGCAACGCCTTTAACTACGGAATTGATAGCTTTAATGATTTTATCTTTATAGCAAACAATTTTCATTTTGCTTCCTCCTTTATAATAATATAATATTTTTTAGTAGTAGTAGTATTAGGTGCTGTGGAAACTGTGGAAAACTATGTGGAAACATACAATCCCTAGCAAAAATGATGTTTATAACTCAGTGGATAACTCAAGTAATAATCCACAGGTTTCAACATGCTATGTGTAAAACTTGAGATATACACAGTTTATACACAGGTTATTAACACCCCCATGTGGATAACGAATGCATTGCTTCCGTAGGAACAGAAACGATTACATTTTTCGAACAATCATTTTTACAAACACAAATTTCAAAAAAAACTCGAAATCGTTTTTGCTCTTATTGTTTTCCATCGATGATGATGTTTTTCACACTATCCACAATTAGCTTAGTATTATTTTTTTCCTTTACTTCTTTTTCGATTTTTTTACATCCATGCATAACAGTTGAATGATCTCTTCCCCCAAAGTCCACTCCTATCTGTGGATAAGACATATTTGCGATTTCTCTACAAAGGTACATCGCAATTTGTCTTGGAAAAGCAATATCATTTGATCTTTTATTTCCAGCTAAATCTTCTTTGCTAATACTGAAATATTTTGCAACTGTTTCTTTGATAAAGTCACAAGATATTACTTTTTCATTTTCATACTTAAATTCATTAATAATATTTTCAGCCAATTCAATAGTAATTGGACTATGTGTTAATGAAGCTCTAGCAACAATTTTATTAAATACACCTTCTAACTCTCTTATGTTTGAATCAATTTTATTAGCTATGTTTGAAAGTATAAAATCTTCAATGATTATATTTTCATCTTGAGCTTTTTTTCTTAAAATTGCCAAACGAGTTTCATAATCTGGGCAAGAAATATCAGCTAAAAGCCCCCATTCAAATCTAGATTTTAATCTGTCTTCTAAAAATTGAATATCTCTAGGTGGTTTATCACTAGATAGTATAATTTGCTTACCTTCTTCGTATAAAGCATTAAATGTGTGGAAAAATTCCTCTTGAACTCTTTCTTTTCCAGCAATAAATTGAATATCATCTATCAATAAAACATCGATATTTCTATATTTATTTCTAAAAAATTCATTTTTATTATCTTTTATTGCATTAATTAATTGGTTTGTAAATTTTTCAGAAGTAACATATAAAACATTTGCATTTCTGTTGTTTTCTAGAATTCTATTTCCAATTGCATGCATTAAGTGAGTTTTCCCCAAACCTACGCCTCCGTAAAGGAAAAGCGGATTATAAGAGTTTGAAGGCTCATTTCCAACGGCTAAAGCAGCAGCATGTGCAAATCTATTATTATTACCGACAACGAAAGTTTCAAAAGTATATTTTGGGTTTAAAGTAGATTTATTAGACTCAATTTCTGCTGAAGAGCTATTTGAATCATTTGTTATTACTTCGTTTTCTACGGCATTATTTTCTTTTGAAAGATCGACAACAGAAAAAGTCCATTCTTTGTTTGTAATAAAACGCAAAGTATTAAAAACTAGACTTCTATACTTGTTTTCGATAAAATCTTGTTGAAATTCAGAATTAGCTGTAAAAACTATGTGATTACCTTCAATGCTTCGAATATCTAATGGCAAAATCCATGTTTCATATGATATTTGAGTTAATTCTGGCTTTAAGGCTTCTTTAATTTTTGCAATTAATTCTTCTTTTTCGATAGCCATTTATATCATCCTTTCTTAAATTAAGTTATCCACAAAGTTATCCACAACTGTTGATAACTTTGTAACAGTTTTGTAAAAAAGAAAAAACTTTATACGAACAAAAATTTAAGTATTATCAAGAAAAAGCTTAATTATTTTTTACTTTCACATAATAACAAATTTATACACAATAAGTCAATAAAATTGTGGAAAAAAATTTTTTTCTGTGGATAATTTTAAAAAAAACTGTGGAAAACCCTATAAATATTACAAACATATTACAAAACCCTGAAAAATTTTTACAAAAATCACTTGACATATATAGGTTTTTTGGAGTATAATCGATATACTTGTTATTTTGTAAAAAAATAATTTCCAAACAAAATGGAATTTTATAAATAAAATCAATAGGAGGTGCCAAAGAATGAAAAGAACATTCCAACCAAAAAACAGACAAGAAAAGAAAGAACATGGATTTATGAAAAGAATGAAAACAAGAGCAGGAAGAAACGTACTAAAAGCAAGAAGAGCAAAAGGTAGAAAAAAATTAAGTGCTTAATTAAATTATGTTTTATGAATAAAAAATTCGTAAAAAAGGGTCGCTGTAAAAGCGAGCCTTTTAACGCATAATTTAACTTAAAACAGCGTTTTTTCATTAAAAAGCCTTAAAGAAGGGAAAAAGAATAATGAAAAAAACAAAAATGTTAAAGAAAAATTATGAATTTAAAAATGTGTTAACAAAAGGAAAATACTATTCAGGAGACTGTATAGAAGCATTCATACAAACAAATAAAAACAAAGAAATAAATCTTTTAGGAATTGCAATAGGTGTAAAAATAGCAAAAGCAACAAAAAGAAATAGAATAAAAAGACTAATAAGGGAAAACTATAAAAACTGCGAAAATTACACAAAAACAGGAAACAATATAGTATTTCTATGGAAAAAGAAAGTTGATACAAACCAAGCGACTTTTGAAAACATAAAAAAAGATATGAAAAAAATCTTTAAAAAAGCAAAACTTTTTGTAGAGGAAGAATAATGAAAAAATTACTTATATGGCTAATTACACAATATCAAAAACACATTTCAGAATGGCTAAAAAGTAAAAACATAAATTGTAAATTCTATCCTAGCTGTTCAGAATACACCAAACAAGCAATAGAAAAATATGGTGCAATAAAAGGACTAACACTAGGAATATGTAGAATTATAAGATGTAATCCTTTTTCAAAAGGTGGATATGATCCATTAAAATAGAACAAGGAGGAAAATAAATGTTTCAACTATTTGCAAACATATTTGGTTATTTACTACAGTTACTGTATACACTAGTAAATAACTACGGATTAGCAATAATCATATTTACAGTAGTAATAAAAATATTATTATTACCATTATCAATAAAACAACAAAGAACAATGAAAAAAAGTGCTGAATTACAAGAAAAAATGAAGGTAGTTCAGTTTAAATATAAAAATGACCCAGAAAAAATGAATCATGAAATAATGGAATTATACAAAACGGAAAAAATGAATCCGTTTAGTGGATGTTTAACAGCAATAGTACAAATGTTGCTATTATTCTCAATATTTTACTTAGTAAGAAGTCCATTAACATATATGGAAAAAATACCACAAGATAATATAAATACATATATACAACAACTAAAAGAAAATGAAAAAACAGTAAGTGAAGTATATCCAGAAATAGATTTAATTAGAGAATATGAATTTTTAAAAGAAAAAAATCCAGAAGATGATAACCTAGAAAAAATCAATATTCAAATGAATTTATTTGGATTAGACCTAAGCAAAATACCACAACAAAATATGTCAGACTATACAGTATATATAATTCCTATATTATACATATTATCATCATTTATTTCTATAAGGCTAACAACAGCAATGCAAGCAAAGCAACAGAAATCTGCTAAGAAAGAAGAACCAATAATAGACGGTGAAACAGGAGAAGCACTAATAGAAAAGCCAGAAGAAAACGAATTAGATGCAGTTATGCAAACAAATAAAATGATGTCTTGGATGATGCCAATACTATCTATTTCAATAGCATTTGTAGCACCATTAGGACTAGCATTATATTGGTTAATGAATAACATATTAATGATAATTGAAAGATTAGTTCTAGATAAAGTAGTAAAATCCTAAGGAGGTGCCAGTTAATGGCAAAAAGTATTATTTCAGAAGGAAAAACAACAAACGAAGCAATAGAAAAAGGACTAAAAGAATTAAAAGTTTCTAAAAAAATGGTAGATATAAAAGTCTTAGAAAACGAGGACAAACGTAGCTTTTTCAGCATTTTAGCACCAAGAGTTGTAAAAGTAGAATTAACAGTAAAAGAAAATGTTAAAGAAAAACAAAGAGAAGTACCAGTACCTAAAAAAGAAATCAACTTAACAGAGCAAGAAGTAGAAAAGGCAGCAGAAAGAGTAGAAAAGTTCATAGAAGAAATAAAAACAGAACTACCAGAAGATGCAACATACAATATAGAAAAAACAGCCAAAGGGCTTGAAATAAGTATAAATAGCAAAGATTTAGGATATCTAATAGGATATAGGGGAGAAACCTTATATGCAATGCAAAGCATATTATCAGCAATTGCAAGCAAAGGAAATCAAAACAGAATTAGAGTAATATTAGACATTGAAGGTTACAAAGCAAAAAGAGAAAAAACATTAGAAGAATTAGCTGATAAAGTAGCTAAAACAGTAATAAGAACAAGAAAACCTGTAAAATTAGAGCCAATGCAAGCATATGAAAGAAAAATAATACATAGCAAATTACAAGGAAACCCTAAAATAGAGACAATAAGTGAAGGACAAGAACCACATAGAAGAATAGTAATATCACTAAAAAAATAATTTAATAAATAAAATCGGAGGTCAAAGGTCGGATTTTACAGTTAAAATGTAAATTCTATCTTTGTCTCTTTTTTTATATAAAAGGAGGAGAAAAATGGAAAGAACAATCGCGTCAATCTCTACGGCACCTCGGAATTGGAGGAATTGGGATAATAAGAATGAGTGGAGAAAAAAGTTTTGAAGTATTAGAAAAAATATTTAAACAAAAGAATAAACAACCAATAGAAGACATCAAAGGATATAGTATAAAATACGGAAATATAATGGAAAACGGAGTAGTTGTAGATGAAGTATTAGTTTCATATTTTAAAGCTCCTAAAAGCTACACAACAGAGAATATGTGCGAAATAAACTCACATGGTGGAAATATAATAGTTAAAAAAATATTGGAGCTATGCTTGAAAAATGGGGCAGAACTAGCAGAACCAGGAGAATTCACAAAAAGAGCATTTTTAAATGGAAGAATTGACCTATTGCAAGCAGAATCAGTAATAGATGTAATTAATGCTAAATCTGAAAAAGAAGCAAAAACAGGAATAAAGCAATTAGAAGGCTTTTTATCAAAAGAAATAGCAGATATTAAGCAAGAAATAATGAATGTAATGATTAATATTGAAGTTGCAATTGACTATCCAGAGTACGATGTAGACGATGTTACAAACAATCAAATTAAAGAAATGCTAGAAAATACAGAAATCAAATTGAAAAAGTTAGAAAAAAGCTTTGATAACGGAAAAATAATTAAAGAAGGCATAAAAACAGCGATAATAGGAAGACCTAATGCGGGGAAATCATCACTTCTAAATGCAATTTTAAAGGAAAATAGGGCAATAGTTACAGAATATGAAGGAACGACAAGAGATACAATTGAAGAATTCGTAAATATAAATGGAATCCCATTAAAGCTAATAGATACAGCTGGAATAAGAGAAACATCAGATGAAGTAGAGAAAATAGGAGTTGCTAAATCAAGGGAAATAGCCGAAACAGCAGATTTAGTAATTGCAATATTCGACAGTTCAAAAGATTTAACAGAAGAGGATAAGGAAATATTGGAGTTGGCTAAAAGCAAGAAATCCGTAATTATATTAAACAAAATTGACTTGAAATCTAAAATAAATGAAGAAACGCCTGAATTGAAAATGGCAAGTGATTGCATAATTAAAATTTCAGCTCTAAATAAAATAGGAATTGAAAAATTATATGATGAAATTACAAATTTATTTAATTTAAACCAAATAAATTTAGATAATGAAATTGTAATTACAAATATTAGACATAAAAATTTAATAACCAAAGCAATAGAAAGCGTAAAAAAGACAAAAGACACAATTGAAAATCAAATGCCATTAGATATTATAGCAATATTTATAAAAGACATTTTAGAAGATTTAGGAAATATAACAGGAGAAATTGTAACTGAAGATATAATAGATGAAATTTTTGCCAAGTTCTGCTTAGGAAAATAATATAAAAAAGACGCTCTAAAATCAAAAATAAAAGGTTTTTATATAAAAGTAGTGTAATTTTATATCGAATGAACAAAAATGGAAATATGACGAATTTAAAAGCAGATAAGAAACTGAAGTAAATTTGAAAATAAATGTAAAATGTAGTGATTTTTCAAAAATGAAACTAACTGTACTAGTTTTTTTAACCAAACATAAATACGGATTAACATAAGTTAAAAATTAACATAAATGAGATGTTCGGTTTTTCGACAAAATTCGACAAACAAACAAAACGATTGGTACAAGCGAAGTACAGGATAAAAAATAAGATGTCGGACACTAAAACTAATGAGTATAAAGTAACAATTTAGTAATACAAACGTGGTTTTCTTGTTTCATATGGAAGTGGAACAATTGCCGTGGAACATTTAATAAAAGGAGGAAAGAAATGGAATTGAAAAAGGGAGAATATTTTGCAGGAGATTATGATGTGGCAGTTATTGGTGCTGGACATGCTGGGTGCGAAGCTGGGCTCGCAGCAGCTAGATTAGGAATGAAGACTTTAATTTTTTCAATAAGTCTAGAAGCTATAGCTAATATGCCATGTAATCCACATATAGGCGGAAGTTCAAAAGGTCATCTGGTTAGAGAGATTGATGCACTAGGTGGAGAGATGGGCAAAAATATCGATAAGACTATGATACAGATTAAGATGTTAAATACTTCGAAAGGACCAGCGGTTCATTCGTTGAGAGCGCAGGCTGATAGGAAGAGATATCAAGCGGAAATGAAACATACATTGGAAAAACAAGAAAATCTTGAAGTTAAACAGGGAGAAATTGTGGATATCTTTACTGAAAACGGACAAGTTACGGCGATTAAAACAGATTTAGGTGCAATTTATAATGTAAAAGCTGTAATAGTTGCTACTGGAACTTATTTAAAAGGAAAGATTTTTATCGGTGAATATTCTAAGGAGAGTGGTCCAGATGGTGTGGCTGCTGCAAACCAACTGTCAGATGCTTTGAAAAGAATGGGAATAGAGCTTATAAGGTTCAAAACTGGTACTCCTGCTAGAATAAATAGAAGAAGTATTGATTTTAGTAAAATGGAAGTTCAAAAGGGAGACCAAGGTATAGAAGCATTTTCTTTTGAGAATGAACCTAAAGATTTTGAACAAGTAGATTGCTATTTAACCTATACTAATGAAGAAACTCATAAAATAATTAGAGAAAATCTACAAAGGTCACCGCTATATGCGGGGATGATTGAAGGTACAGGGCCTAGATATTGCCCTTCAATAGAAGATAAAGTTGTAAGATTTAGTGATAAGCCAAGACATCAAGCCTTTGTAGAGCCAGTAGGGGTAGATACAGAGGAAATGTATATACAAGGAATAAGTTCTTCGTTACCAGAAGATGTGCAAATAGCACTATATCATACAATTCCGGGATTAGAAAAGGCAGAATTTACAAGACCAGCATATGCAATAGAATATGATTGTATAGATCCTTCAAATTTAAAATTATCACTAGAATATAAAGGAATAAGCGGATTATTTATGGCTGGCCAAATAAATGGCACATCAGGATACGAAGAAGCTGCTTGTCAAGGACTAATTGCAGGAATAAACAGTGCTAGAAAAATAAAAGGACAAGAACCAATTATTTTGGACAGAACCCAAGGTTATATAGGTGTTTTAATTGATGATATTGTTACTAAAGGAACAAATGAACCATATAGAATGATGACTTCTAGAGCGGAATACAGGTTATTACTAAGACAAGATAATGCGGATTTAAGGCTAACTCCAATAGGTTATGAAGTTGGATTGATATCTAAAGAAAGATATGAAAAGTTTGAAACTAAAAGGGAGAATATTGAGAAAGAAGTAAAAAGATTAAGAGAATTAACTGTAAAACCAACAAATGAAGTTAATGAATTGTTAAGAAATAGCGGAACTTCAGAGCTTACAACAGGTACAAAAATGGCCGAATTGCTAAAAAGAACAGAGCTAACATACGATAAATTGGCACAAATAGATAATGAAAGGCCAGAACTTACAAAACAAGAAAAAGAGGAAGTAGAAATACAATTAAAATATGAAGGATATATTAAACTACAAGAAGGACAAGTAGAAAAATTTAAAAATTTAGAAACAAAAATATTATCAGAAGAACTAGACTATGATAAAATAAAAGGAATTAGCTTAGAAGGAAGGCAAAAATTAAACAAGTTCAAACCACGTTCAATTGGTCAAGCATCTAGAATATCAGGGGTTTCACCTGCTGATATATCAGTGCTATTAGTATATTTGAAACAAATGAAAGGAAATACAAAGTAATATGAAAATAGAAAGATTTGAAGAAATTCTTAATAAATATTTAAAAGAAATAAATATAGAGTTGAAAAAAGAACAAACAGAAAAATTCTATAAATATATGAACTTATTATTAGAATGGAATGAAAAAATAAATTTAACAGCAATTACAGAGCCAGAAGAAGTAATTTTGAAGCACTTTGTAGACTCATTAACAATATCTAAATACATAGAGAAAGGTTCAAAGTTGCTAGATATGGGCACTGGTGCTGGATTTCCTGGTATACCACTAAAAATTTTAAGAGAAGATATTGAAATAACATTAGCAGACTCATTAAACAAAAGAATAAACTTTTTAAATGAAGTTATAAAGGAATTAAAATTAGAAAAAATAGAGACAGTACATGCAAGGGCAGAAGAGTTTGGAAAAAACAAAAAATATAGAGAAAAATTTGATATTGCAACATCAAGAGCAGTAGCAAATCTCTCAACATTATCTGAATATTTAATACCATTAGTAAGAGTTAATGGAAAAGTAATATGCATGAAAGGTTCAGATGTAAAAGAAGAAGTAGAAATGGCAAAAAAAGCAATAGAGATTCTTGGTGGAAAAATAGAACAAGAAGAAAGTTTTAACTTGCCAAATAGTGATATGAAAAGGAATTTAGTAATAATAAAAAAGATAAAAAATACACCCACAAAATATCCTAGAAAGCCTGGTATGCCAGCAAAAGATCCTATAAAATAAATAGATGTAAAAACTAGAAAAAAAGTCAAAAAAATTCTCGAAATTTATTGACTTTTTTATTATATTTATATATGATAGTAGTAGAAAAGAAAGAAACTAAAAAGTAAAACTTTACTAACAAAAATGGAGGCAATTAAATTGGGAAAAATAATATCAGTAGCTAATCAAAAAGGTGGAGTAGGAAAAACTACAACAACAGTTAATCTAGGGACTATTCTAGCAAAAAAAGGAAAAAAAGTACTATTAATAGATGCAGACCCACAAGGGAATGCAACAAGTGGGCTAGGAGTAGAAAAAGAAGTAGAAAATACAACATATGACATACTAGTAAATGATGTAACAATGGAAGAAACAATACAAGACTCATCAATAAAAAATCTAAAAGTATGTCCAGCAAATATGAGCCTAGCAGGCGCAGAAGTAGAATTAGTTTCAATGATGTCAAGAGAACAAAGATTAAAAGAAAAATTAGAAGAAGTAAAAGACAAATTTGACTACATCCTAATAGATTGTCCACCATCATTAGGATTAATAACACTAAATTCATTTACAGCATCAAACAGTGTACTAATACCAGTACAATGCGAATACTTTGCGTTAGAAGGACTAGGACAACTACTAAATACAATAGAAAGAGTAAGAAAATACTTAAATAAAGAAATACAAATAGAAGGTGCATTACTAACAATGTATGATGCAAGAACAAACCTTTCAAACCAAGTAGTGAAAGAAGTAAAAAAATATTTTAATGACAAAGTATACAAAACAGTAATACCAAGAAACGTTAGACTAAGCGAAGCTCCAAGCTATGGAATGCCAATAACAGAATATGATGCACGTTCAAAAGGAGCAAAAAGTTACGTTAAATTTGCAAAAGAATTCTTAAAAGAAAACGAAGAAGAGAAAAAAGCAAAACATATGGGATAAAACTGAAAAATATAAAATAGGGAAATTTACGAAAATGAAAATGAAAATGAAAATGAATAACAATAATAAGAAATAGGGGGAATTAAAATGGCAAAAATGACAGGATTAGGAAAAGGTCTAGACGCACTATTTGGACCAGCGCCAGTAGAAGAACAACAACAAGAAAATGACATACTAAAAACACTAAAAATAACAGAAGTAGAGCCAAATAGAGACCAACCAAGAAAAAGATTTGATCAAGAAGCATTAGAAGAATTAGCTCAATCAATATCAGAATATGGATTAATACAACCAATAGTAGTAACAAAAAAAGACGGATATTACAGCATAATAGCAGGAGAAAGAAGATGGAGAGCATCTAAAATAGCTGGAAAAACAGAAATACCAGCAATAATAAGAGAAGATAATGAAAAAATAAACTCAGAAATATCATTAATAGAAAACATGCAAAGAGAAGATTTAAACCCAGTAGAAAAAGCAATGGGAATAAAGACATTAATAGATAACTATGGAATGTCACAAGAAGAAGTTGCAAAAAAACTAGGAAAAGGTAGAAGCACAGTAGCAAACTGGGTAAGAGTGCTAAATTTAGAGCCACGTGTATTAGAAATGGCAAAAGAGGGTAAAATAACAGAAGGACACTGCAAAGCACTACTTGCAATAACAGACCCAGAAAAACAATATCAAACAGCAATACATATGTTAGAAAGAAATCAAACAGTAAGACAAATAGAGAAAAAAGCAAAAATAAAAGAAACAACAGAAGAACAAAAAAGAAACCACGTGCTATACAAAAGTATAGAAAACACATTCCAAGGCTTTTTCGGCTCAAAAGTAAGATTAGATGCAGGAAGAAGACGTGGAAAGATAATAATAGAATATACATCAAATGACGATTTAGAAAGAATATTAGGTCTAATACAATAATATTAGTAATTTTCAGAAAAGGCAGAATTTAGTACAACAAAATAAAAAGAAAAGAGTTGATTACATGGAAGAGATAATAAATACCATAGGAATGAGTAATATCATAATTATATCAATTGCTATAAATTTTATACTATTAGTAGCTTTTTTAGTGGCAACTGCAAAGATATCTAAATTAAACAAAAAATACAAAGAATTTATGCAAAAATTAGGAAACGGTAAAAATATAGAAGAAGACTTAGAAAATTATATGTATAGAGTAGAGCGAGTTGAAAAACAAAATGGTGAGATAAATTCTATTATAAAAGGAATGAATAAAGATTTAGAAAAATGCATTCAAAAAATAGGTATAGTTAGATACAATGCTTTCAAAGATGTAGGAAGCGATTTGAGCTTTACTCTTGCTTTACTTGATGAGAATAATGACGGTGTTGTGCTTAATGGTATTTATTCAAGGGAAATGTCTAATATTTATGCTAAGCCTGTGGAAAAGGGAAAATCAAGTTATACTCTTTCTGAAGAAGAACAAGAAGCAATAAAAAAAGCTGTTGCAACAAATTAATATTTGCAAAATTAATAGGCTTTTTGCTGTAATTATTAATATTAGTTAGTAATTGGTCAGCAAAAATGAAAAAAGTTAAAAATTACTATTGACAAATGTCTTTAAAAATGCTAATATAAATACTGTCGCTAGACATTTGTCTAAGATATGGAGAGGTGGTCGAGTTGGTTTATGGCACCAGTCTTGAAAATTGGCGTGCGTTAATAGCGTACCGTGGGTTCGAATCCCACCCTCTCCGCCAAACGATAAAGTTAGGTATTAACAATATAAAAATATCTAACTTTTATTTATAAATGGAGATGTACCCAAGTGGTGAAGGGGACTGTTTGCTAAACAGTTAGGTCGGTAACACGGCGCGGAGGTTCGAACCCTCTCATCTCCGCCAATACAATAATAACTAAAAAAGAACAGCAAAGTGTTTAAAGCACGATGCTGTTTTCTTGTTATAAAGCAGATTAGCCAATAAAAGCAATTACGAATATTAAAATAAAGGCTAATAATGTTTTAAATGGGATTTTATTGGACAATAAAAAACGTGGAAAAATCACGAAAATAGAAATGAAAAGTTACATAAAACGAAAATATTGTATAATTTTAGTGCAAAAATTTACAATAGTGGTAAAAAAGTTGAAAAAAATGTTGAAATAAGGTATAATTATAATAATGAGAAAACTACGAAATAAAAGGAGAAACAAAAAATGAAAAATATAATGTTTAGAGTGATTATAATTATAGGAATGATTGTAATGATTACTGTGCCAAAAGCTTATTGTAGTGATGCAAGAGATGATGGTGGAGGGCATAGCTCAACATCAGGAGTGGGAGGAAAGAGTGATTATGGTTCAGGACAATTTTTTGCTAATGATTACAAACCAAGTAGCCCAGGAGACGTGGTAGGGGGAAGTAAGTTGTTAGAAAAAATAAACATTGTATTAGGATGGGCTAATAATATTGCTATAATGGCATCGGTATTAGTATTAAGTATAATAGGAATAAAATATATGGCAGGGAGTGTTGAGGAAAAAGCAGAATACAAAAAAAATATGAAGCCATATCTTGTGGGATGTGTTCTAGCTTTTGGAATAATGACAATTTTAAAAATAATTTCAAGTGTTGCGCAAATGTTAAATTAAAATTATTGCAAGGAGGAGTAAGTATGAAAAAAGCAGTAAGCATAATATTAATAATATTTTTAATTATTTTTATGCAAGTAAATGTTAGTTATGCAGATGATAGTATAGATGATGTTATGGGAAGTGCAGAAGAATTTATTAGAAACGGAGAAGAACATTCACCAATAAATAGAGACAGTTTGAAAGGTACAACGGATCTTTTGTATAATTTACTTTTAGGCTTCGCAATTGCTGTTGCAGTAGGTGTTGGAGTGACGTTGGGAATAAAATATATGGCAGGAAGTTTAGATGAAAAGGCAGTTACAAAACAGCAATTAATAGGATATGTAATAAGTTGTGTGGTTGTATTTGGAGCATTTGGAATTTGGGCATTAGCAGTAAATATACTGTCAGCAATATAAGAGGTGATAAGTTATGAAAAAAAGGAAGATAATAATAAGTATAATATTTATTGTATGTGTTGTATGTAATAGTGTTCTTTCATATGGATTTAATTTAAATGATATAAATCCAATAGAACCTAATAATCCGGCATCAACAAAAGTTAATTCTGTTACTAGCAATGTTTTAGGAATAATTCAAATAATTGGAGTTATATTGTCAGTATTAATATTAATAGTAATAGGTATTAAATATATGTTAGGAAGCGTAGAAGAAAAGGCAGAATATAAAAAGACTTTAATGCCATATATAATAGGTGCATTTTTACTATTTACAGGTACCTTAGTCCCAAATGTAATTTATAAAATGATAAAAGGATTATAAATAAATACCAATTTGTGACAAAATAGTTGAAAAAAAAAATAAATAATGTTATAATAAAAATGTAAATGTGTTATTAATATTCTCATACAATGAGATTTTTAATATAAGAAAATAGAAAGGAGATACTATTATGGACAAAAAAACAGTTAAAATAGTAAGTATAGTATTAATGGCAATTATGATGGTTTCTATAGCAGTTACATCATTTGCACTAACACCAGGAGAGATGAAAGGGAACACAGGAGCACAAGGAACAACAGAAATAACAAAAGTAGGGAATAGCATTATAGGAATTCTTCAAGTGGTAGGAATAGTATTATCAGTTATAGTACTAATTATTATTGGTATTAAATATATGATGGGAAGCGCTGAAGAAAAAGCAGAATACAAAAAAACATTAATGCCATATGTAGTTGGAGCGGCTTTAATATTTGCGGCATCAGCATTTGCACAAGTCATATACCAATTCTTTACAGGTGTTCAATCATAATTAAAAAATATAAAATAAAGGTAGAAAATGTAAAATTTTCTACCTTTATTTTATGTGTAACAAAAATGAAATAAAAATGTAATATTAAGCAGATATTACGGAAGTATTAATAAAACATTAAAATTCAAAGAAATACAACTTTTTTCTACAAAACAGTTACAATTTTCGATATTTTTTGGTATAATTGTAATTAATGGGATATTAGTATTACAAAGGAGGAAATGTGATGAACATTTATGAGATACCAAGAAACTATAAAGGAGAAAGTAGAATACTATTTATATTTTCTACAAAAGCACTTATATATACCGCAGTAGGAATTGGAATAGGATTAATACCTTATGCAATATTAAATATATTGGGACTGGGAACAATAGGACTTATATTGATTATTGCATTAGGCGGTATAGGATTTGGAATTGGTACATGCAAAGTGCCAGAGAGTAAAAAATTTAGTCTAACTCAAAAAACAGGTGGAGAAGCAATAGATGATGTTATAAAAAGATGGTTAAAATTTAAAACGAGAAAAAATAAAATATATGTGTACACAAAGGAGGAAACAAAAGATGAGTAATGATGAAATAACAAATCTACTTTCTATAATTTTGGTATCAATGATAGGAATACTTGCATTGCTTGTAATTGTATATATAGTAATAGTAATGAAAACAAAAAAGGCAAACCAAAAAGAAACCAATAAAGATAAGTTATCTAAATCAATTAAGTCAAGTAATATGACAAAAGAGAAACAGGAATATAACAAACAATCAATATATACATTTATGGACTTTGACAAAATAGAAGATAATATGATTATAAGAAAAAACAACAGAAGATTTTTAATGGTAATTGAATGTCAAGGTGTAAACTATGATTTAATGTCTGGATTAGAGAAAAATGGTGTAGAGCAAGGATTTATACAATTTTTAAACACATTAAGATATCCAATACAATTATATATACAAACAAGAACAGTCAATTTAGAAGCAGGTCTTATAAAATATAAAGATAAAATTTCAGAAATAAGAGATAGATTATCAAAAAAACAAATGGAATTATACAGAAAGCAAGAAATGGGATATAGCCAAGAAGAAATAAATAGAGCTATATTAGAAGTAACAAGAGAAAGAAACTTATATGAATATGGATTAGATATTGTTAACACTACTGAGAAGATGAGCTTAAATAAAAACATTTTAAGAAAACATTATTATGTCATTATAGAATATGTTCCAGAAGATATAACAAACTTGGCAACAGAAGAAATAAGTAGTATGGCTTTTTCAGAGTTATATACAAAAGCACAAACAATTATAAATTCATTAAATGTATGTGGAATAAATAGTAAAGTTTTGGATTCAGAAGAATTAGCAGAGTTATTATATGTTGCATATAACAGAGACGAATCAGAAACATATGATTTAAATAAAGCAATAAACGCTAGATATGATGAATTATATTTGACTGCTCCAAATGTATTGAGTAAAAGAATGAAAGAAATAAACAAAAAAATAGAAGAAGATGCAAACAAGTTGGCTAATGAAGCTGTTATGGAAGTTATGGCAGAAACACAAGAAGCGCAAAGAGTAAAACAAAAAGAAGCAGAAATGGACGAACTTATTAAAGAAATGGCAAAAATAGTATTAAAAGAAAACGAGATGTATATAGGTAAAGATGTTGCTAAAAAAGCAAATGAGAAAATAGACAATAAAAAAGCAAGAAAGTCAAATAAAAAAACAATAAAAGAGAAGGAGGTAAGAAATGAAAAAGAATAGAAATAATAAAGTAGAGCAAGTAAGAACACAAGAAGCAGAGACACAATTTTTGAAAAGAAAAACAATAAAAGATATAATAGCTCCATCTGGAATTGATGTTTCGAATATAGATCATTTAGAAATTATATCTAATACAAAAAGATATGCGAGAAGCTTTTTTGTTTCTACACTTCCTAGAATGTGTTCTTTTCCAGAACTATTTAGAGACATGTATCAATTTGGAGATATAAATACATCAGTATATATAACGCCAATAAAAGAAGAAAGGTCACAAAACGAATTAAATAGAGTTATAAACGAGCTAGAAACAGAAAGAATAGTAGCGGCAGATAGAGGAAACATAAACAGAGAAAGTACAATATCACAAAAAAGATTAGAAGCAGAACAACTAAGAGATGAAATAGCAGCAGGATTTAATAAATTATTTGAAGCAACAATAATTTCAACATTATATACATATAATTTGGAAGATTTAGATAGATATACAAAAATGTTATCATCAGAGATGTCTAAAACATTAGTTGGAATAAAAACAGCATGGGGAATACAAGAAGAAGCTTTTCAATCTAACTTACCACTTATGGATAATAAAATAGACAAAAGGCATACTTTTGATAGAAACTCAATGGGAACAGTATTTCCTTTTACAACATCAGAAATAGGACATCCTTCTGGTGTACCCCTAGGTTTTAATAAGCAAACGGGAACGCCAATATTATTTGATAATTTCCATAGTTCGTTAACAAATTATAATATGGTTATATTTGCTAAATCAGGAGCAGGAAAATCTGTTACAATGAAGACATTAGTATCTAGATCTTCTGTACTAATGGGAATAGAGAGTCTAGCATTAGACGCAGAAGGAGAGTATACAATAGTTGCTGAAAGTCTAGGTGGAATTAATGTTGTAATTAGTCCAAATTCAAAAACAATTATAAATATATTTGATATGGAGACAGAAACTATAAAGGATGAAATTACAGGAAAAGATAGAACTGTATTAAATATAGAAAACAAAGTAGAAGATGTTACACAAGGTCTTCTTACAATGGCAAAAGGTAGTACAAGAAGTTCAGAAGTAAACGAATTGACAAAACAAATTATAGCAGAAGCTGTTGCAGAAGAATATGCAGCATTAGGAATAACAAATAATCCAAACAGCTTATATGAGCAAGATAGTAAAGGAATTATAAGAGGAGAAATCCTTACTAAGAAAAAGAAACTAATGCCTACAATTGGTAGTTGGTACAAAAGAATTCAAGTAAAAGCACAAGAAAATAAAAATCCAGATTATCAATATAATTACAGTTATTTATTAAAGGTTATGAAACAATACATAAGAGAGTATGATGGGCAAATGGCATATTTTGACGGACAATCAACATTTGAATTATTAGAAGGCGCACCATTTATCAACTTAGATATATCACAATTGGAAGAAAGATTTGCAAGACCATTGGCACAACAAATTTTACTTTCATGGATATGGGAAAAATTTGTTAAGAAAAATAGTGAAGATAGAAAAAAGGCTACGCAAAAAAGAGTTTTGGTGGATGAGGCATGGATGTTACTTCCATACCCAGAAGCCGTAGACTTTTTGAATAAAATGGCTAGACGTGCGAGAAAGAGAAATGTATCTTTGGCAATTATTTCACAAAGGTTTGACGACTTTTATGAAAAACCAGAAGCGCAAGCGGTTTTAACATCATCAGATACAAAATTATTCTTGGCTCAAGATAAATCAGAGATACAACACTTAAAAGAAGTATTTAAACTTTCAGAAGGTGAGGCTAATTTCTTAGTTACATGCCAAAGAGGAGAAGGACTACTAAAAGTAGGAGCAGATACAGCTATTTTAAAAATAATACCAACGAGAAAAGAGTTTGAGTTTGTAGAAACAAACTTAAACCAATTAGCAAAAAAGAATGAAAACTAAATGGAGGTAACTTATGAAATTTTTTACAAATAAAAGTATATGGTCAAAAATTATCATTGCTTTGATAATTGTACTTGTATTTGAATTCATAGTAGCAAAGCCGTCTCTTGGATCAGATATAGACAAAGTTGAATTTGGAGGGAAATTATTGGCACCTGTTATTTCATTAGGGGTAACATTAGCAGATGCGGGAATTCAAATTATGCAAAGTTCAATTATGGGAACAAATGAGTCTCTGATACATATCGATACATCAAGTACATGGTGGAGCATTTTTAAAGATTTAGTAAAAGTTGTAGTATTTGCAGCAGCAGTGGTAGCAACATTAGCATCGGGAGGACTTTTAGCAGGTGTAGTAGCAGGAGCGGCATTATTAGTATTTGGTGACGTTGCAGGAGCATTATATAGTGCAGCTATGGATAACACGTTGAATGGGATAAAAAATAGTGTTATAGGATATGATAAAGATCGTTTGCCAGATGATTTATATTTGCCAACATATTCAATAAGTCCAGAAGAAATCTTTCAAGGGAAAATATTATTGTTTAATGTAGATTTTTTTGGAAAAGGTAAAACTATTCAAGAAAAAAAGGATGCAGCAGGAAATACAGATTACTATTATTATATGAATGATAATAATGAAGAAGTAAGAACTTCCCCACAAGATATAGGACAAGATTTAAGTGAAACAATTAGTAGATGGTATGTTGCATTAAGAAATATTGGTTTAGTTATGATGTTAATAATTTTATTATATGTAGGAATAAGAATGCTATTATCTACATTAGCTTCTGACAAGGCTAAATATAAACAAATGCTTACGGATTGGTTTATGGGAATAGTGATATTATTTACAATACACTATGTTATGGTTTTTGCGGTTACAATAGTGAACGGAATAACAAAGGTAGTATCAAGTAGTGTTGAATCGAATGCATTTACAGTTGTAATAGAAGATAAAGACGACAAAATAAGTCAAGTGCTAGAAGAAGGCGGAGATGACATGAAGGCATTTATCGATGAAAGTACAGGAAAAAAAGTTATTTCATGGCCTACAAATTTAATGGGAAGTTTAAGATTAAGAGCTCAGCTAGCAAATTGGGGATCAGAATACATAGGATATGCAATATGCTTTATAGTTCTTGTAATATTTACAGGATTCTTTGTACTGACATATATGAAAAGGGTATTGTATATGGCGTTTCTAACACTTATGGCACCATTAGTTGCTGTAACATATCCAATAGACAAACTAAGTGATGGTAATGCTCAGGGATTTAATAAATGGTTTAAAGAATATATATTTAATTTATTAATTCAACCAATGCATTTACTATTATATTATGTATTGATAACTTCTGCTTTTGACCTTGCTGGAAAGAATGTAATATATGCATTAGTAGCAATGGGATTTATGATACCAGCAGAGAAAATATTAAGAAGCTTCTTTGGATTTGATAAATCTGCAACAGCACCAAGTATGGCAGCAGGAGCAGCGGTAGGAATGGGATTAGCACAATTAATGAAACCTAAGCCACCAAAATTAGCAGGAGGAAAGAAGGCAATAGGTGGAAATTCTTCAAAAGGAGGAGATTCTTCAGAAGATAGTGGAAAAATTCATACACCATCAACCAGCTTTAATACGGAGGAAGTTTTAGCTAATTCTGTACAAAATAGTGGAAAAATTAATACACCGTCAACCAGCTTTAATTCGAAGGAAGTTTTAGCTAATTCTGCACCAAATAAAGAACATGAAGAAAGACAACAAGCAATAGACGAATTAAGAAAAGAGGATACTTCACAAGAAGCACAAGCTTATTTAGATAAAGAACAAGCACAATTAGATGCAGATAGAATGAAAAATAAACAATTAAATAGAGATAATGACAGTCAAGCACAATTAGATGCAGATAGAATGAAAAATAAAGAATTAAATATGGATAATGACAGTCAAGCACAATTAGATGCCAATAAACCTATAGTAAAACAAGTAGAAATGCAAGGAAACCAAGGATTAGAAAAAACAGTATTGAAGAAACCAACAATAAAACAAAGAACTAAAAGATATGCAGCAGCAAAAGGAGCACAAGCAGTTAGAGCTATTAAAAAAGGTGCAAGAGACTTGCCAGGAAATGCTCTTAGAACTTCTGGAAGAATATTAGGAGCAGGAGCAGGAGTGGCATTGGGATTAGCAGGAGGAATAGCACAAGGAGATTTAGGAAAAGCAGCTACTTATGCAGCAGGAGGAGCGACACTAGGTTCAGCAGTAGGAAAGGGTACAGGAGAAGTATTAGCAAATTCAGTGGATTCGGGAATGAATAAAATTGCTGAAAAAGCAGGTTGGTCAGAAGAAACTTCTAAACAGGCTTTTGATAGAGTTAAAAATTCAAAACAATATGAGAATATTGTTAACTATGATGAAATGCAAAAAAGTAAAAAGCAAAACAAACAATATTTAAAAGAAACTTATGGTAATACAAAAGAGGGTAAAGAGAAAGTTAAAGAAATGCTTAAAGAAGGTGGAGCATTTGAGCAAATGTATAGTAATGGAGTAACTAATATTAAAGATATGGTAACTGTACAAAACATGAAAGATGAAAATATGATAAATAACTATAAGGAAGGTATTGCGATAGCAAAATCATCAGAAGAAGTTGGAAAAGAATATAAAGGGCTTAATGCCAAAAAATGGAATGAAGAATGGAAAAGAAGATACACCAAAAACGGACTTGACGAAAAACAAGCACAAAAGGCAGCAGATGGAACCATGGAAAGAATAGAAACATTTAATAAAATAAAGAAAAAACTTTAAGTAAATAAAGGAGGCTAATTATGAATCTAAAAAGATTATACAATCAAAATAGGAAAGGCATATGGTGGATTTTAATAATTATTGCCTTCTTTATTGTGATATTACAAGTAATAAATTATATTATTGGAAATTCAAATAAAGGCGAATTAAACAATAATTCACAAAATAATACGAATAGTAATATTGCAGGAAATGAAAGGATACAATTAAGTACAAATAAATCAGTATTAACAGGAGACGAATTATCTACAACAAAATTAAATAATGAAGTTGGAAAGATAGAGGAGTTTTTAGAAAATTGTAACAATGGAAAATTAGAAGATGCATACAACATGTTAACAGATGAATGTAAAGAAGAAATGTATGCATCAGTTGAAGATTTTAAAGAATTTTACTATGAAAATGTATTTGAAAGTGAAAGAGTATCATTTGAAGTAGAAAATTGGACAAAAAACATATACAAAGTTGATATAATTCCAGATATGCTTTCTACTGGCAAATCAAATCAAGGAATTGTAAAACAAGACTATATAACAGTAAAAAAAGTAGATGAAGAATATAAATTAAATATAAACAATTATATTGGAAGAAGAGAAATAAGCAAAACAAAAGAACAGGATGATATTGTAATAACAGTAAACTATGTAGATACGTACATGGAATATGAAACATACAATATAACTGTAAAAAATAATGGAAAAGCAAATATGGCATTAGATAATTTATACAATGAAAGAAGTATGTATATAGAAGATAAAAATGAAGTGAAATATCCAGCATATACGCATGAAATACCTAAGGAACTATTAATATTTGATAGAGGGGTAGAGAAAACCATCGATATAAAATATTATAGTAGATATACTTCTACAAAAGAAATAAAAAATTTAGTTTTTTCAGGAGTAATGTTAGATTATGATGCACATATAAATAATGGAGTAGTAGGAGCAAAAGTTATAAAAATAGAAATGTAGGAGAAAGCTATGGGTGAAGAATTTGTAAAGGAAATGTTAAAACACGTCAAAAGGGCGATAAAAGCAGCATTAATACCAATATTAATACCTATACTATGTATTATTTTTGTCATAGTATTATTAGCTGCGTGTGTATATTTTATAACTGTAGATGATGGAACCTACAAAGAGGATGATTGGACTAATCCTATGTTCGGAGCTAATCAATATACTAACTCTGTTACAGTAGGAGAAGATGGAATGTTGTCGTCAGACTATACAGCACAAGAATTATGGGACAAGTTAAAAGAAAAAAATAGTCGAGTTGTAACATATTTAAAAGACGCAAAAGAGCTAGCAAAATTAATGAATGCAGAAGTAATAACACAATATCCAGATACCAGAGCAAATCCAGATACTAAAATTAATTGGTCTACGATATTAAATCCAGAGAAGCAGAGCTTGCAAGGAATTATAAAATTTAAAAGAAATATAATTGATGGAAATTATAATTTGACAGAAAAAATGTTACAAGAGTTCAAAAAAGAGTATGAGGAATACTTAAAAGAAGAAGCTGACAAAAAACAAAAAGAAGAAGAGGAAAAAGACAAAGCACAAAAAATAGCAGAAGCAAACAAAGAAGTTTTTGAATATACGGTAAAGAAAAATGAAAATGGTGGTTATATCATAGGAAAATCAGCTAATATACAAAATACTCCATTTGACGATGTATTTAAAAAGTACATAGAATCTGGTGAAAAAATAACAATAAAATGGGTAGGTGCCGAAAAAATACAAGTAGGAACAGAAACATTTTATAAACCAGAGTACAATCTTGATTTTAGTAGAGTAGAAGACCTTGTATATAAAGTAGAAGGAGAAAGAAGATACAAACTTAGAATTAGCAAAAACCAAGATGGAAGTTATAAATTAGGGGATATAACAATAGGAAAAGATAATGTCTTTTGTACATACCAATTTCCAAAGATAGCTGATGGAAAAGAAGTGCTAATAGCTGTAGATGAAAATAGAACTTTTACAATAGGCACTGCTAAAATTGCACAAGGAGAAGTTAATTATAAAGAAGCAAAAGAAATATATGAAAAAGTGAGAGTATATTTTTCAACAAAAGATAATACACAAGGAAATAATAATCAAGACAATGGAAGAGAAGTTACTGATGAAGAAGATAATGGTTCTGGATTTGAGAATTGGCTAACTGAAAAAGGTTATGTAAAAGATATGAACAGTGGTAACTGGAAGAAGAATTCAAAAAATATAACAATGACATATGCAGAACCAGAAGAATTTAGAAAATACATAGAAGAATATAAAAATACAGGTTCAGAAGAAGCAAAAGAAAAGGCTTTATCACATTTTACAATAGAAAAAAATACTGCATCTAGTAGTAGCAGTGCGGCAAAGGTTGGCTCATTAGATAACTTCTTATTTATAGGAGATTCAATAACAGTAGGATTGAGTACTGCTGAATTAAATGATACAAACAAGCAAGCTTTAAGTAGTGCTACATATAAAGCTGAAATAGGAATGTCTGCTAATTATTGGCTTCAACATTTTTCAGAGTTACCTGATGCTGGACAAGTAAAAGGTGTATGTGTATTATTAGGTGTTAATAATCCGAGTGATACATCTAGTATGAAACAATTAATTGATAAGTTAGTGGAAAAATACAGCAATACAAATATTTATATACAAAGAGTTTTACCAGTAGGACAAGCATATGGATATCCTGGACGTACACCAGGAGCTATGAATGAGAGTATAAGTGCATATAACAGAACTATCAAAGAATATTGTGAAGGGAAAGACAAAGTCTATTATATAGATACAACAGATGGATATATCGATTCAAATGGTTATCTGAAAGCAGATATGTCAGCAGGGGATGGATTACATTTAAGCAAATATGATAAGATGGTAGAAAATATTTCTTCACAAATTGTGGGAGCATCTAATAATTCTGAGAAGAAAAACAATGATAAAAAAGAAAATAAAGATAATAATGAAAAGAATTCAACAAACACTAATTTAGATGTTGACCCAAATGTTAACTCAGAGCCATATACATCTTTAAACCCGTTTACACAAGTAGGATTAAGAGGACAATGTACTTGGTTTGCATGGGGGAAATTCTATGAAATCTATGGATATGACCCAGGGTTTAGAGGAAATGGATGTACAAATGCAGATGAGTTAAT
The DNA here is from genome assembly GCA_947367845.1 of uncultured Clostridium sp. Taxonomy (GTDB): domain Bacteria; phylum Bacillota; class Clostridia; order TANB77; family CAG-508; genus CAG-269. The sequence goes on from CANBES010000017.1 coordinate 24,750, forward strand.
ATCACATCATCGGAGATGAATTTGTTTTAGAAACAGAGCCAAGAGTTGGAGGAATATTTTCTTGTGATATGGGAGGAGACGCTATGGATCCCGCTGGACACGTAGGAGTTGTAGTTGCATATGATGGCAAAACAATCACTACACAAGAAGGAAATTATCTAGGCCAACCATGGACAAGGCTCACCTGCTCGATAGAAGAATTTAGAACTAGATATCCTTCAAATCTTAGATTTGCAAATCCTAAAAATGCACCATCATTTAACGGAAGTAGTTCCTCATCAGTAGGAAATGCAAAATATGTTGTAAAAGTTGCTACTTGGAAAGAAACAGCCACATCATTTGAAACCAATATTCCAGGAGAAGCACCATATTCTCATGTTCAATATGAAATGACAGAGCAGAACATAAATTATTATGATATGGTAAAAGCATATACAATGCCATTTAACTATTTATGGGATTTACTAGTATTAAGCGAAGACAAAGATTTTGTATTAGGATTGGCTGACTTAGTTTATAATAGTGAAATAGTGGTTACAGTTAACGATAATTTGACAACAACGCAAGACATAACTGTACACACATGTACAAACCATAAAGAAATATCTTCATATCTAACAGCGGTGTTAGAAGGTGGAAAGCAATATAGTGACTCAGCTTCAAATGTAGAAGATATTAATTATAGTTCAACAAAAACTGTAATTACGCAATCTAATACATTAGAATGCGCATTAACAAAAGCAAATGTATGGATAGTAGATTATAGCAAAAACTATAAATATGAAAAAGGACAAGCAAATTCTTCAGGAAGTACTACGGATTTAGGTAATGGAGAAGCTGCAATAGAGAAAAATAATAGTGATCCTTTTGGATTGATATCTAAAGTTGGTAAATATCAGGAATTATCAATATCCACAACTTCTAATTCACAGATGATTAACAATATACAAGAAAATACAACAATTACACAGACAATTAAATATGTTTCAGATGTTGCAGAATTGAGAGAGAAAGTAGAGAAAGTAAGATTGAAAAATTCTGAAATTGGTTCAGACAGATTTAAATATAAAGAAAAGAATTTTGTTACTTTGCTTGTATCAAATCAAAAGGCGAAAAAGAATATTATGAATGCAGCATCATGGTTATTCGAAATGCTAGAAAAAGAAGAAAATAATTTAGCAGATATGGTAGATTTGACAAAGTATTTATTATATAAGGCAACAGGTGTTGATTATGGAATTACAGAGTTTGATTTTTCTATATTCGACCCAGCAAACTTTACTAGTGTAGATGGAATAATGGGAAATACTACAGAAGAAAAAGTTTGGTATGCTTTAAGGAGAGCAGGATATAGTGCAGAAGCAACAGCAGGAGCAATGGGAAATATTTATGCTGAATCTGGATTTAGATTAGATGCAGAAGAACAAGGACCTCCATATCAAGGACGTGGACTTATTCAATGGTCTTATGGAAGAAGAGAGCAACTTTTTGCTTATGCTCAATCAAAAGGAAAAGAGTGGAAAGATGCAGAAATTCAAATAGAATTTTTATTAGGAGAGTTAAGCGAAAGTGGTGGAGCAGACGGATTTGCAGGATGCGGATTTATGACGTACAATGGATATTCAAGAAATGGATGGATAAATGCAAGTGACCCAGAAACAGCAGCAGTAGAATTTATGGGAAGTTTTGAAAGACCACTTAATATTGGAGCAGATGCAAGAGCTAAAAGAGGAGGAAAAGCTAGGGAATATTATAATCAATTTAAAGATAGACCATTAGAATCTTTTACAGGTGGCAAAATAGGAAATGTTGAAAGTTCACCAAATTATTGTCAATGGCAAGGTACTTGGGCACAAATGAGGTTTGGAGGACATACAGTAGCAAACACAGGATGTGGTCCAACAACAGCAGCTATTGCAATTACAGCACTTACAGGAAAACAAGTTACTCCTGACCAGACATGCCAATATGCATATAGTAAGGGCTTATATAATTCTGGAGTATTGTATGGTTGTGGGGCAGAGGGGATAGAAGCTTGCGCAAAGAATTGGGGCTTAAATGCTAAGAGTACTAATTCAATTGATGAAGTAGAACAAGCATTAAAAGATGGAAAGGCAGTAGCAGCGCCTTTAATTGGAACTGTTTTCTATTCTGGAAGCCATTATGTATGTTTACTAGGCTATCAAAACGGAAATACATTTGTACGTGATCCAAATCATCCAGCAAGTCCAGGGAGTCAATGGTACAGTTTACGAAATTATATATGGACACATAAAAGCTTTAATTTTACTATAATAGGGTAATAAAGAGAGGAATATATGAAGAAAAAAATATTAATAGTATCAATAATAGTTCTAATTATAATTATTAGTTTACTATGTGTACTAATAATTAGTAAAAAAAGACAAGAAATTAATACATTGGAAAATAAAATATCAGAAAAAGAAGTATATCAAAACAATGTAAAAGGACTTGAATTGTTAATAGAAGGAATGTCTTCAGAAACAAAAAACGAAATAAATGATATAAAAGAATTTGAACAAAAATTAAAAGAATATGCATATGAAAACAATTTGGTAAATTATGGAGAAAGTGAGTTTGAATTAATAAAAGAAGGAAAAAAGGGAAATATACTTACTTTAATATTAGAAGCAAAAGATATGCATAAAACAAAAATAATTGTAGACATTAATTTAGATGAAAACACATATGAATTCTATAATTATAAATAGGAGGATTTATGAAATCAAAATCAAATAAAATAATGTTATTAATAATTGGAATAGTTATTATTATTATTATTGCAATACTTGGAATAATTGTAATGCTTAATAAAGGAAAAGCAACAAACATGGAAGAACCACAAGTAGATGAAAAGGTTGAAGAAGTGGAAACTAAAAAACAATCAAATATAAATGAAATTGAATACTATAACATTACTAAATTAATAAGAAAGTATTATGTAGCATTAAATAAGAGTAACTATATGTCAAGAGATGGAAGTAGTTTAGCAGAAGATGAAAACATAAAGAAAAGCATATATGATTTATTAAGTAAAGAATATATTGAAGAGGAAAATGTAACAGTAGAAAATATATATGACCATGTTCCAGATATAAATGAAACAGTAACGTTTGTACCAAATGATATGCAAGTTTCAGAAGGAATGGGAATAGACAAGTACTTAGTTAGTGGAACATTAGTATATATGTTGGACACAGAAAAATATTCAGAAGTCAATATTTTTGTAAATATAGACCATAGAAATAGTACTTTTTCAATAGAGCTAATATCAGATAGAATGAATGAACAAGAAGAAATTGAAATAAAAAATTCAGAAAATGAGATAGAAAAAAATGATAATAATAATTTTGAAGAGACTATAGCAAGTGCACAAGAATTAGCAAAAGAAAAATTTAATAATTTAAAATTGCTAATGTTAAGAAAAAGTGAAAAACTATACAATATGTTTGATGAAGAATATAAAAATAAAAAATTTGGAAATTATCAAGGATATGTACAATATGTAGAAGACAATTACGAAAGACTGTCAACAATGTATCTTACAAAATATAAAGTAGATGAGCTAGATAGTTATACACAATATGTATGCATAGACAATTATGGAAGATATTGTATCTTTAGAAATAAAACATCAACAGAAGTAGAGATTTTACTAGATACATATACAGTTGATTTACCAGAATTTATAGAAAAATACAATAAAGCAGGAGAACAAGAAAAAGTAGGAATGAACATTGAGAAATTCATAAATGCTATAAATGAACAAGACTATAAATACGGATATGACCTTTTAGACGATGTATTTAAAAGAAATAATATGCCAACACAACAAGACTTTGAAAATTATGTAAAAGATAATATGTATGAAAATAATATATTAGAACATAACGAAGTGAGTAAACAAGGAAATACATTTGTTTATGAATTGGGTGTAAAAGATAAAAACAAGGAAGAAGCCGAAACAAAGAAATTGACAGTTATAATGCAACTAAGAGAAGGAACAGACTTTGTAATGTCATTTAGTATGGAATAAATAACAGGAGATTACAATTAATTGTAATCTCCTGCTTGCATATTCGAAAGTAATTATATATAATAGATTAAAGAATAGGAGGCATTTATGATAGAATTAAAAAATATTTCAAAAAGCTATAAAAAAAATGAAAAAGTAATAGATAAAATTAATTTAAAAATAGAAGATGGAGAAATATTCGGCTTTTTAGGTCCAAATGGAGCAGGAAAAACAACTACGATTAAAATGATAGCGGGAATACTAAACATAGATGAAGGCGATATTTTTATAGATGGTAAAAGTATAAGCAAACAACCAGTAGAAGCTAAGCAACAAATGGGATTTGTGCCAGATAACCCTGATATATTTTTAAAATTAAAGGGGATAGAATATTTAAATTTTATAGCTGATATGTATCAAGTGCCAGTAAACGTAAGGAAAGGTAAGATACAAGAACTGTCAAAGGAATTTGATATGTATGAAGCATTAAATAGTAAAATAGAGACATATTCACATGGAATGAAACAAAAAATTATTGTTATAGGAGTTTTATTACATAATCCTAAAAATTGGATTTTAGATGAGCCTATGACAGGTTTAGATCCTAAAGCTTCTTTTATATTAAAGGAAAAAATGAAGCAACATGCCAAAAAGGGTAATGCAGTATTTTTTTCTACACATGTTTTAGAAGTGGCAGAAAAATTATGTGATAAAATTGCAATAATCAATAATGGAGAGATTGTTCTTATGGGAGATTATAGTAAAATAAAAGAAGAATTTAATAATAATGCTTCTTTAGAAGAAATATTTATGGAGATAACAAAAAATGATAAGGAAAATAACTAGTTTAACAAAAATATTTTTAAAAGATATTAATAAAAATTTTAGAATATTTAACAAAAAGAAGAAAATTAAACTAAAAGATTCAAGTTTTTTTTGGATGATTATAATTATAGCAATAGCAGTAGCATTTTTTAGTTATAAAGCAATTGAATTTTTTAATTCTATTGGACAACCTAGAATTTTTTTAACAATATATTTTATTATTTTTACAATATTGTTATTGTTTGAAATTATATTAGTTGTAATAAATGTATTATTCTTCTCGAAAGAACTGGAATATGTATTACCAATGCCAATTTCATCAATAGAATTGTTGATTTCTAAATATGCAGTTCTATTAGTAATGACATATATAACAGAATTAATATTTTCGGTTGTTCCATTAACCATTTATGGATTATTGACACATATCTCTTTGCTGTATTTTTTAGTAATGCCAATTGTACTAATAATTTTTCCAGCATTATTTATTACAATTATTAGTGTCATAACGATTATATTAATGACAACTTTAAAAGTTATTAAAAATAGAAATATATATCAAACAGTAGTTACTAGTATTTTATTACTAATAGTTTTGTCGTTTGAAAGTATTATTATGAGTACATTTACAATCGAGAGACCAGTAGATATAGACCAGCAGAATATTAGTCAAGAACAAGCAGAGCAACAAGCGATTGAGATGTACAATAAAATGGGAAAAGGATTTTTAGTAGTAAATCCTTCAGTTGAAATACTAGCAGTACCAAATAATATATTATCTGTCTTAACTAATTTTGGGAAATTAATTATATATAATTTAGTAGGTCTAAGTATATTTTTATTATTAGGAAAAAAAATATATTTAAAAAATATTTTGATAGGAACGACTAATTTTATATCGAGTAAAAGTTATATTGGCGAAGTGAAGTATGAAAGTAAAGATAAGAAAATAAGGAAATCCTATATAGAGAAAGACTTTAAACAATTAGTACGCAATCCAACATTTTTTATGCAACTAGTATTTCCTGTTATATTGATATTGCTATCTATGCTTATTATAGGAAATTTTATAATACCAGTACTTGATACTATGATTCAGAGTGATGATAATATTAGAAATAGTTTAAAAAACATAGAATTTAATGCCAATATGGTGTGTATATTTTTATGTGTGTTACAAGTTCTTTTTTCAATGTCTGCTATATCTTTAACAGCAGTATCAAGAGAAGGAAAAAGTGCTATATTTTTAAAATATATGCCAGTAGATTTATATAAACAATTTTTATATAAAAACGTATTACAAATTATTTTGAATTTTATTGTTTCTATAACAGTATTAGGAATAATATATTTTCTAATTTCTAGAATAGGTATTATAGAAATTTTACTTATTTTTGCTATATCTATATTTATGAATTTTATAAATAGTTTTCTAATGTTAGTTGTAGATTTAAGAAGACCAATATTAGATTGGGATTCAGAATATCAGATAACCAAAAATAATCCTAATAAAATATTTCAATATGTTTTTATGATTATTATGGTATTAGCATTAATGTATTTAGCAAAAATATTGGGAGAACTTAGTGTGATTTTTTCTTTGGGAATACAATTGTTAATATTTATGATTGTATTTGTAATAATAAATGTTTTAATAAAAAAGAATATAGAAAAATTATTTTTGAAAATAAATTAAATATAAAAATTAAAACCGTTAAGAACTTAATTTAATACTTAACGGTTTATTTAAAAATA
>CANBES010000018.1 GCA_947367845.1 uncultured Clostridium sp.
ATATATATTCATTATTTTTTATTTATATTTCATTTATTTTTTCTATTAGTTCTTCTTTTGAATTTGTTTCTGTTACATTCATTTCTTTTTTTACGAATTCTTCGTCATCTAGTGGAACAAATTTTATTTCTATTTTTGTTTCATTATCTACTGATTTTTCTATGTTTCCTACTATCATTCCGTGTTCTCCGGGTTCGTCGAAACCTAGGGCTACTGTTGAGCCTGGATATACTATTTTATTATTTATATAGTCTGGTTTGTGTATGTGTCCTAGTGCTACATAGTCAAATCCTATTTGTTCTAGTTGTTTTGTTGTCATTGAATTGTATTGTTTTTCTTCTATGTTTGCTCCATTTAGTGTTCCATGTATTATTAATATTTGTGGCTTATTTTTATTTTCTATTTTTATTTCTTCTATTCCAGAGTTTGTGCAATAAAAGTCATTAAATCCATATCCATATATGTCTGCTTCTTGTGTCTCGATTTTTTCTATTTTTCCTTGAAATATTTTTACGTTCTCGTTCCATTTATATTTGCTATAATATGAGTTTTTTAGATATGGGTCATGGTTTCCTGGTGTTATATAGATTTGTGTCTCTGGTATTTCTTTAAATAAATTATTGATATATTCTATTGTTGATTGTTTTATGTATTTATGTTCGTATAGGTCTCCTGATATAAATAAGTTGTCTATTTTTTCTTGTTTTATATATTCTATTATTTTTTTGAATATTTTTCTTTGTTCTAGTCTTCTTTTGTCTCCCAACGTTTCTCTTTCTGATAGGTTGACAAATGGACTGTCAAAGTGCATGTCTGCTATGTGTACAAATTTCATTTTTTCACCTTCTATTGTTTCTATTTTGGTTTATTCTACTATAACTTTTGGTTTTTTGCAATAGAAAAAGCGAAATTTCTTTCGCTTTTTTCTCTCTATTTAATCGTCATCCATTGGTCCAAATAATTCATCAAATTTGGCTTCCAATTCTTTTTGTAAATCATATTCATCGTCTTCTGGCTCTTGTGGTAATGTTGGAGCAGATATTTCTTCAAAGTCATCTTCAAAATTATTTAAGTCTAAAGTTTGAATTTGTGGTTCTGCTTTTTGCTTTGTTTCTACCTTCTTATTTTCTACCACTGGTTCGTCTTCAAATAAATCGTCTAAAGATTCTACTTTTAAGTTTTCTACTGCTTCTTTGTCTTTTTCTTCTACATATGGGTTATATGGATTATATTTTCTCCATGTTCCCCTTTCTATTGTTCCTATGTCATTATGACTTATTTCTAGTTCTTTTAGTTTTCTTGCCATTGGGCTTTCAAAGTAATAAAATTTTCTTGTTTTTACTGGTTTTAATCCTTTTACAAAGATTATACATTGGTCAATGTCCATTCTACGTAGTTCGTCTGGCGTCATTAATGGTCTTGCCATTACTTGGTCTGATACGGATTTTCCTGTTTTCCAGTTTTGTCTATCCCTATTTATTGATATACTGTCTCTTCCTATTGTTTTTTCTCCTAATTGTTTAGAAAAATATTCTACTGTTTTATATGAGTTACTTCCTAGGAAAAGGTGAGTATCACAGTTTCCCATTATTGTTTCATATGATTTTTCATATACTGCTTCTAATTGGTCTACGTTTTGTAGAATTACACTAAATGATATTTTTCTACTTCTTGATGTTGATATTTTTTTATCAAAGTCTGGTATTTTCCCAATGTTTGCAAACTCATCTAATATAAAGAATGTTTGCTCTTTTAGTGCTCCACCATTTTTGTCTGCATGGTCATATAGCTGTTGTATCATTTGTGAGAAAAATATTGTTAATAGGAAGTCATATGCTGTATGTGTGTCTGATGATATTACATATACTGCTGTCTTTTTATTTCCTATATCTTCAAAGTTTATTGTGTCTGTTGATGTTAATTCTGCAATTTCTTTGGAGTCGAATTTTCCTAATTTTGATTGCAATGAACTTAATATACTGCTATATGTTTTGTCTGATGCAATCTCTATTGATTTATAGTTCATTCTTGCTGGGTGGTCATATGGTAATTGGCTCATTAATTCTGTTAGTAAGTTTCCTCCGCCATTGTTATTTGCAGCTCTTACTAATTCTGCACAACTGGCTAAGTTTTGTTCTTCTTCTGGTCTTGTTGCTATTAAGTAATAAATTAATGCTTTTAATAGCATCTCTGCCATATCATCCCAATATGGGTCTGAACCACTTTCAGATTTTTGCCCTTTTACTATTGTGTTTGCAATAACGTCTACATCTAGTTCTGAATTTATGTGTGCTAGTGGATTATATCCGTCACTATATTCTGGTCTAACTAAGTTTAGAACTTTTATTTCATATCCTTTTGATTTTAGGTATCCTGCTGTTCTATCATATAATTCACCTTTTGGGTCTGTAAAAACGTAAGACCCTAAGCATTGATATGCATTTGGTATTGAATATGATGCTGATTTACCAGAACCTGAACCGTCCTACTACTAATACATTTACGTTTCCACGTTTATCTACTGGCAAGTAGTTGTCTTGTGCTAGTATTATCCCTTTATTTTTGTTTAATATTGTGTATTGCTCTCCATGCTGACTCCAGTCACTTGAACCGTGCTCTATGTCTGTGTATTCATTTTTTGGTGCTGACCTTACAAATCCTATAAAGAAAAATACTGAGAAAAATATTGTTGCTATTAATAAGTGCGAAAAATACTCTCCCACTACTCCATTTGTAAATATGTTCCCCAATGCTCCAAATGGGTTTGTTATTGATTTTCCAAATGTTTCTATAAATAACATTAGGTCAAATTTATTGTCTGCTCCTGCTGTATACGCACTATTTGTAAATGCCGGAACTAATACTATGGCTATAAGCAACCATAGTATTGCAAATATTATAAAGTTTTTTCTGTTTTTTCTTATTGCACCTTCTATTTTATAATTCATATGTTTCACCTACTCTTTTGTGTTAACCTATTTTTCCATTCCTTTATTTTCTTTCTTTTTATTGTTTTCCATTGGTATAGTTAATACTAATTCCTTATCATCTTTAAATTTATATTGGAATGTTTTTTCTGGTGGCCAATATAATGTCATTCTCTCTCCTCCTTAATTAATCTGCAATTTTTGGGGTTCCCCCAACCAAATTAATTTTGCCCTCTTCTTCTCTCATTTCAAATACAAAATAAGATTTATGAGGCCTTAATTTACATTTTCCTTTTACGTCATTTGTTTCTTCATCAAAATAAAGTGTTGGCTTTATTTCTTCTGTTGTTTCTGGGTCTATTATAAATATTGGTCTTTTTAAATTAGGTGTGTATGTTACGTTTTTATATTCTTGTGATTGTTCTGTATATATAGTATCAAATTTAAACGGCATTGGCTTTTTTGATATTCTAACTTCATCATCATCCAAAATTCCATTATTAATAACTACTCTATCTTTCGCAAAAGATAAAATAAGTATTTGATTTTTATGTTTATCAAGTTCGTCAACATAAAAAGTTTTTCTATTATACTTACCGTACTATTTCTTCTGAATAATCTAATCTCTCTGCTGTATACTTTGGAGAATTTTTTAGAAATTCTTTTTCGGTTTTATTTACTTGGTATATTACTGTTTTTACTCCCTCTGGATCTGTTATACTAAAATGTTTTCCTTGTATAGCATCCATTTCTTTCACACCCCTATTCTATGCATATTTCATAGATTTTCATTTGTTTTATAACTGTTCAATATTATATCTTACATTTATGTAATTGTCAATATTTGCCTTATGTAGAGCTGGTTTCTCTATAATTTATGCCCTTGGATTAAAATTTGATATTTCATTTAGTCTAGTATATATTTGCTTTTCTTCTTCTGTTAATTTTTTTGGAACTACCACTTTTACTTCTGCAACTAAGTCCCCTCTTGTATCTTTTCCTGTTTGATATCCTTTATTTGGTATCCTTATTCTTTCTCCTGTTTGTATCCCTTGTGGAATATATATTTTTGTTTCATCATCTATTGAATTTACCAATACCCTTGTTCCCAATGCTGCTTCCCAAGGTGTAAGTAGTAAATCTGTATATATGTCACATCCTTTTAACCTAAATCTTTGATTGTTTTCAATATTAATTTTTATTAACAAGTCCCCATTCTTTCCGCCATTTTCTCCTGTTTTGCCTTGTCCTATCAGTCTTATTTTCTCTCCATCCCTTATGCCTTTTGGAATTGCTACTGTTATTGTCTTTTCTCTTCCATTAGTATCTTTTAAAGTTATTTGCTTACTTTGCCCATAAAAAGCATCTTCTAGCTTTATAGTTATTTCTGTTTCAATATTTTCACCTTTTTTTGCTATTTGCTTTTTAGTATTTTCATTTTTATTTAGCTTTTCAATATCTCCTAAAAACATATTTATTATTGTACCTGCACCTGTAACTGTTCTTGTATTTTTTCCAAATTTAGAATTCCACATTCTGTCATATTTTCTTTTTGAAGCTGGTACTGATAATGTTCTATACGCTTCATTTATATCTTTTATTCTCTCTTCTGCTAGTTTGTCCCCTACATTTAAGTCTGGGTGATATTTCTTCGCAGCTTGTCTATATGCTATTTTTATTTCATCTATTGATACTCTGCTTGTATCTAAGCCTAGTATCTTGTAATAATTCTTTAATACCATTTTTAACATCCTCCCAAAATTAGGTATAACTATTATACCACAAATATGAAAAAAATCCATAGTTTTTATGGATTTTTTCTATCAACCTGCCATTGGGGACGGACCTTCTTGGCAGATTCCTGCCAAAAAGGTCCGTCCCCAATGGCAGGAGTCTGTCAAAAAGAACTACCTCCCTTAGCAGTTTCAATAATTTCATCTAGTAAGTCTTTGTAATTAATTCCACTTGCGGCAAATAGCTGCGGATACATACTTATTTCTGTAAAGCCTGGTAGTGTGTTTATTTCGTTTATATATATTTCTGATGTGCTTTTGTCTACGAAGAAGTCAACTCTAGATAATCCTTTTCCGTCAATTGCTTTGAATGCTTTTACAGCTAGTTTTCTTATTTCATCTGAGATTTCTTGTGGTATGTCTGCTGGTATTTCTGTAAATGATGCTTTGTTTTGATATTTTGCACTATATGAGTAGAAGCTTTCTGCTGATTTTACTTCTCCTAATATTGATGCTTTTATTTCTTCGTTTCCTAGTACTGCACATTCGATTTCTCTTGCTTCTATTTGTTCTTCTATTATAATTTTGTTGTCAAATTGTGAAGCTTCTTCGATATTTTTTTCTAGTTCCTCTTGTGTGCAAGCTTTGTTTATTCCTACGCTTGAGCCTGATCTTGATGGCTTTACAAATACTGGTAGCCCTAGTTTTTTTACTATTTTTTCTGATATTTCTTTTAAAGGCATTTCTTTTTCGTTAAATTGTTTGTCTACATATATATATTTCTCTTTATATTTTCTTATATATTCATATTTTGCTTGTTTTAGGCCAGCTTTTTCGAAAATAATTTTTGTATAGACTTTATCCATTCCTACACTTGATGCTAAAATTCCACATCCTACATATGGTATTTTTAGAAGTTCAAGTAATCCTTGTATTGTTCCGTCTTCTCCATAAAGTCCATGCAATACTGGAAATACAACGTCCATTTGTTTTAGGTATTCAACAATGTTTTCAATTTTTTCTTTTTCCTCGTATTTCCACCAGTTTCCATCTTTCGAAATATATATAGGATATATGTTATATTTTTCTTTGTTTAAGTTTGCCAACACTGATTTTGCTGAGGCTTCTGAGACTTCACTTTCTGTTGACATTCCCCCAAATATAACTCCTAAATTTTCCTTTGCCATAAGCATCTTCCTTTCCTTTTATTTTTTATAACTTGATATAAATTTTTCTGCTATTTCATAAAATTTCATGGAATGTGAAGCTTTTATTAAGATTACATCTCCTGGCTCTGATATTTCTTCTAATTTTTTTATTACTTGTTCTCTATTTTCTAGTTTGTAGATTTTTTCTTTTTTTATTCCTTGTTTTTCCGCTTCTTCTACTATATATTTTGTTTCTTCTCCTTGACAAATTAATATATCAATTTTGTTTTCTGCTACTGCTTTGCCCACTTTTTTGTGTAGTTCTTTTGAGTATTCTCCTAGGTTTAGCATATCTCCTAATACTGCAATTTTTCTATGTTGTTTGCTATTCCCTAAGATTTTTAGTGATGCTTGCATTGATTCACAATTTGCATTATATGCATCATTTATAACTTTTATTCCTGTTTCTAGTTCTGTTATATCCATTCTTTGTTTAGTTAATTCAAAGGATTCAATTCCTTTTGCAATTTGGTCATTTTCTATCTTTAATTCTTTTCCTATTGCTGTTGCACATAAACTATTTAGGACAAAGTGCTCTCCTCCAACAGGTACATGCATTTTTATTTCTTTATCTTTTAAAACACATGTGTATTCACTTTCTTCTATTGTTAGTTTGATGTATTTTGCCATAATATCACTTTTATTTTTTATTCCATATGTTATTATATTTTTGTCTTGTTTATTTTGTTCATACCATTTGTTTAGTAATTTATCGTCATTGTTTATTATTATTGTTGGATTTTCTGCTCCTTCTAAAATTTCTAATTTTGCTTTTAAAATGTTTTCTTGTGATCCTAAAATTCCAATGTGTGATGTTCCTATGTTTGTTATTACACATATATCTGGTCTCGCTATCTTTGATAATAATGCAATTTCTCTTAAATGGTCCATTCCCATTTCTAATACCATTGCTTCTTCGTCTTTTAGCCTTAATATTGTGAATGGTAGCCCTATATTGTTATTATTGTTTCCTAGAGTTTTTAGTGTTTTATATTTTTGTGATACTACATTTGCAACCATATCTTTTGTACTTGTTTTTCCTACGCTTCCTGTTATTCCGATTACTGGGATGTTGTATTTATTTCTTTTATAGTTTGCTATTTTGTATAGGGCTTCTAATGTGTTTTCTACTTTTATTATGTTTTTGCCCATGTATTGTTTTTTATCTTCTTCTGTAATTTCTACATTTTCTATTATTACTGTGCTTGCTCCTTGGTCTAGTGCTTGTTTCCAAAATTTACTTCCATCAAATGTTGCTCCTTTTATTCCTATGTAACAGTCTTCTTTTTGTATGTTTCTTGTATCTTTTGAAAAGTTTATACATTCGTATTGTTCATTCCCTTGTATTAGTTCTCCATTTGTTTCTTTTATTATTTCTTTTATGTTTAGGTTTTTCATAATTTTTCATTCCTTCCATCGGCTTTGGATTGTTTCTATTTTGCCTTTGCTTTTTCTTTGGTAAATTATATGCTTTTTTTCTGTTTTTTGCAACTAAATTATTTACATCTTGCATAACATTAAATTAGTAACGATATAAACATTAAAATCCCTACAAAATTTTTCTGATTATTTTGCTTTTTTCTATTTTTTTCGACAAAAAATATGGTATAATAAAATGGAGAGTTTACAAAGGAGATTTGATATGAGCATCAAAGAAAAAGATAAAGAAACAACAGTACAAAAGAAAAAAGTAAACAGTATAATAGCCACACCAGAAGATAACTCTAACATTGAGCAAGAAAAAGAAGAAAAAACAACTAGTTTAATTACTGAACAACCAAAAGATTTTGTACCAATAAATAATAAAGAAAACAAAAAGCCAAAATCAATTTTAATAATATTAATAGGAATTATAATTACAATTTTACTTGTAGCTACTTTAATATTTTTAATCTATAATACAATAAATCAGAATATTATATCAGGTGTTTCCGTAAAAGGTATTGACGTCTCTGGATTAAGCGTATCAGATGCACAATATCAATTGGACAATTATTTGTCATCACAAATACCTGATGAAATTACACTTAAACATGGAGAGTTTGAAACTACTATTTCAACTTCTCAAATAAATGCTAAGTTTGATACTAAAATGGCAGCAAATAGTGCATTTAAAGTAGGTCGAAATGGCAACTTTTTAGAAAACAATTTTTATACATTATCTGCAATGCTTGGAACTGAAATAAATATAGAACCTATTTTAAAAATTGACAAAAATCAACTTTCTAAAAACTTAGAAGACATCTCTGCTCAATTACCTGATACAGTGACTGAGAGTAGCTATTACATAGAAGGAAGTAACTTGATTATCACTTCTGGAAAAGACGGAAACGTAGTTGACGTAGAAGCTAGTATTGAAGCAATTAAAACTGCTATATCTGACTTTTCTGCAAATAATGGACCTGTTGAGTTAGTTGTAAAATCACAATCACCAAAAGATATTGATATAGATACTATTTACGGCGAGGTTCGCAAAGATCCCAAAGATGCATATTACACACAAGAGCCTTTTACGATTTATCCTTCTGAAGATGGAATAGATTTCAAAATTTCTGTTGACGAAGCAAAGGCAATTGTTGGAGCAAAAAATTCAAATGAATATACAATTCCTTTGAATATCATACGTCCTAATGTTACAACAAATATGATAGGAACAGAAGCGTTTCCAGACCTATTATCAACATTTTCTACTAGATATGCGGCAAGTAATAGAAACAGAAGTACAAATTTGATGTTAGCAGGAAATAAAATAAATGGAACTGTGTTAATGCCTGGAGAAACATTCTCTTATAACAAAGTTGTTGGAGAAAGAACTATTGCTGCAGGTTACAAAGAAGCTTCTATATATGTAGATGGTAAAGAAGTTGATGGTTTAGGTGGCGGAATTTGTCAAGTTACAAGTACATTGTACAATGCTGTTGTATTTGCCAATTTAGAGATAGTTCAAAGAACAAATCATCAATTTATACCAGGCTATGTTCCAGCAGCTAGAGATGCTACTGTGGTTTATGGGCTTACTGATTTTCAATTTAAGAATAATAGGAATTATCCAATCAAAGTAGTTTGCTCTGTTGCAAATGGTGTTGCAAATGTTCAAATATTTGGTATGAAACAAGAAGACGATTGCCAAGTGGAAATTTCTGCTTATCAAACTGGAATAACTGCAAATGCTATATATGCCGAAGCTTATAAAATTTTAAAACGTGATGGTGTAGTTGTTGGCAGAGAATTATTATCAAAAGATACTTATAAAAGACATTAATAGTTTGGGTGTTTTTGGGGACAGACCCCAAAAACACCCTTTTATATTTACATTGTCAAAGTTCCATTTGGAGTATTAGTAATTATTAAAATGTCCTCTTCTCTTCCATTTTCGGCATTTATATATACTAAAAATTCTTTATCATCTACTTTCCCTTTAAATTCATAGCAAAGTATTTCACTTTTCCATTCAGTTGGAATTACAGCCAACCCTTCACTCATTATTTCTAAGTCTTTATTTAAGTTTGATTTAGCGTCTTCTGCTGATATTTTTACTTTACTTGTATCTCTTTGTGTGTGATTATTTAAATATCCTGTTGTTTCCATTCCTAGAACTTCCCCATTATCTAGCGCAACTTTTACTTTTATTAAGTCTGGATACATTACAACATCATTTTGTGAATATGCATAATTTATTGTAACTACTCCTTCTTGTTTTAGATAATACGTTTCTTTCATTGAAGGAAAACCTTTGCTTTCTAGAAATTCTTTTGCTTTTTTGTCCGCTTCTTCTTGTGATATCGTTTCCGCATTTACTTCTCTGTTTGTGTTCATAGCCACTACATGTCCACCTTTTTTTGCTATTGATATATTTATTGTTTCATCATTTTTATTTATGATTGAAAAATCATATACTGGAATTGTTGCGTTTTCTGAAAATCCTAAGTTTGATGTTTCTTTTATATTATCATTTCCTACAAATTCTTCTGCTTTTTGTCTTGCTTGATTTTCATCGATGTCTTCTCCTGTAAGTCCTTTTTTCTCTTGCCCAGTCAAATGTTCTGAAAATGCTCCATCGTAGATTAGCCCTGAGTATTCGTGGAAGTTTTCTTCTAAGTTAGAGAAACTTTCTTTTGATATATTGTCTACTTGTTGTGCAAATGCTATTGTTCCTTTTTTGGTTAATTCTCCCCATTCAAATCTTCCTGAGTTTAGGTCTTCTGATAATTGATTTAGTGTATTTTCTAGTTCTACACTGTATGTGTGTAGTTCTTTTAGATTTTTGAAGTCTTCTTCTGTTAGTTCTTCATTGTAAATATTTTTTCTTGATAAACTATAACTATAATCACTTACTTGGTTTAAGAACTTTTCAGTATTTTCTAGCTCTTGGCTTTCAATTGGTAGCATACTTAAATAGCTTTGTGCTAGGTTTGCTTCTCTCCATAAGTGTGTTAATGTTTCTGCTCCGTGCTCTGGTGTTGATGATATCATCGCTTTTGCCAAGTATGTTTCTACATCTTCAATATAGTCTACTAATTCATAAAATGACCTATTATAACTATTTTCTGATGCTTGTCTATATTCTCTTTGTTTTTGATATAACATAAATCCTAATGCTGCTACTATTATTAGCAACACACATATCACACTTAACATATGTCCTTTTTTTAATCTGTTTTTCCAGTCAATTAATTTATTCATATTTTTGTTTTCCTTATTAATATATTTAGGTTTTTAAACCGGATTTACCTATAAACCTTCCAATTTATTTACAAAATCTGTGTTTTCCTATTGTTTTTACAAGTGGTCTTGACCAAATCCATTTGTTCGTAGCTGTTGCAGGATTGAAATAGTATACGCATCCACCTGTTGGGTCCCATCCATTTTGTGCATCTTGTGCTGCTTTGTAAACTGTTGATCCTTCTGCTATTGGTTGATTTATTTGTCCGTCTGCTACTGCTGTAAATGCTCCAGATTGATATATTACCCCTGCAATTGAATTTGGAAATCTTGAGTCTTTTACCCTATTTAATATAACTGCTCCAACAGCCACTTGCCCTTCATATGGCTCTCCTCTAGCTTCTCCATTTATCGCTCTTGCCATTAATTGTATATCTGATGTTTTTGAACTTGCTGCATAACTTGAGTTATTACTGTTTTCTGTGTTGCATAAAATTATTATAGTTGTTGTCGTTATAATTAAAATTGTAAATAAAAATAATATTTTAAATAAATTTTTCAAACTATCACCTTTTTCTTTTTTATTTATTTTGTATTATTTCATAAAAAAATATTCCATTTTTTGAATTTTTTTTAATAATATGTTAGAATAAGATTGAAATTATTAAAAGAAAATTTAGTTTTACTATATTTATCTTTTGTTGAAAGGAATTTATTTAATATGAAAGTCTTAATTTTTTACGCTTCTTACGGTGGTGGACATTTAAATGCTGCAAAATCTATTCAAAATTGCATTATGGAAAATTACAAGGATATTGATGTTGAAATGATTGACTGTATGAAATATGTAAATAAAACTATTGAAAAAGTTACAACAGCAGCCTATAGAGAAATGGCGAAAAAAATGCCTTGGGCTTGGGGTAGAATTTACTCTGATTCCCAAAAAGGACCATTAGCACATATATCTTCTAGGTCAAATAAAATTATGGCAATCAAACTATTAAAATTATTACGAGAAAAACAAGCAGATTTAATAATATCTACACATCCTTTTGGTAGCCAAATGTGCAGTTACTTAAAAAGAAAAGGTAAAATAACGAGCAAAATTGCAACAATAATGACAGACTTCGCTCCACATGACCAGTGGCTTGTAGGTCATAACTTTACAGATTATTTCTTTGTTGCACACAACAAAATGAAAGATTATTTAATTAGCAAAGATATACCTGAAAACAAAATATTTGTAACTGGAATTCCTATTTCTAATAGATTTTTAAAAACCTATAATAAACAAGAAATTTTCGAAAAATATGAATTATTACCAGAAAAAAGAACAATTTTATTTTTTGCTGGAGGCGAGTTTGGTTTAGGAAAAAGTAGAACCGCTGAAATATTTGAAAATTTTGTGACATCAAATTTCGATATACAAATTATTGCTATCGCTGGAAGAAACCCTAAAATGAAAGCAACCTTTGAAGAAATTGTTGGAAAAAGCAATAAATCAAATAGTGTAAAAATTTTAGAATTTACAAATGAAGTACCCGAACTGATGAGTATTTCAGACTTAGTTGTAACAAAACCTGGTGGACTTACAACATCAGAAAGTTTAGCTTCTCATCTTCCTATGCTTGTAATTAATCCTATTCCAGGTCAAGAAGAAGAAAACGCTGAGTTTTTAGAAAGCAAAGGTATCGCAGTTTGGCTTAAAAAATCTGATGATAGCAAAACTGTTATCCACAATTTATTAAATAATAGTGGAAAACTTGCTTCTATGAAGGAAAATACTTCCGTTTTAGCTAGACCTAATTCTACTTATGAAATTTGTACAACTTTATTATGATAAAACTTTTTGAGACAGGCCAAAAACATCCACGAACGAAACTCTTTTGGCCTGTCCTAAAACGTCCGCGAGTAAAATTTCCCTAGCCTGTCCCAAAAAATCTGCCAAAAAGGTCCGTCCCTTTTGGCAGATTTTCTAAATTTCTCTTCTTCCTTCTAATGCTTTAGTTAAAGTAATTTCATCTGTATACTCTAAATCCCCACCAACAGGAATTCCATGAGCTATTCTAGTTACTGCTACTCCCAATGGTTTTATCAATTTAGATAAATACATTGCTGTTGCTTCTCCTTCAACCCTAGGATTTGTTGCAAGTATTACTTCTTTTACTTCTACATCTCCTCCGCATTAGTCTTGAAAGTAATTCTTTTATTTTGATATCGTCTGGTCCAACTCCATTCATTGGAGATATTGACCCATGCAATACGTGATATACACCCTTGAATTCATGTGTTTTTTCCATCGCGATAACATCTCTTACGTCTTCTACTACACATATTATACTTTGGTCCCTTTTAGGGTTTCCGCAGATGATACATGGGTCTGTGTCTGAGATATTATAACATTTGCTACAATATTTTAAGTTCTTTTTTGCATTTACTATTGAAGAAATAAATTCGTTTGTTTCTTCTTCTGATGCATTTAGCATATGAAATGCTAGTCTTGCTGCTGTTTTATGCCCTATGCTTGGTAGTCTTTCAAAGCTTTCTATTAATTTTTCTATTGATGGTGAATATAATGACATTTCTACTTCCTCCGCAACTAACTAGCTATTTATTACATAAGTCCTGGTATGTTGAATTTTCCAAGTGAATCTGCTTGTGCAGAATCCACTTTTCTTAATGCTTCATTTACACATGTTAGCATTAGGTCTTCTAGCATTTCTACATCTTCAGGATCTACTACTTCTGGTTTTATTTTTATTTCTTTTATCATTTTCTCTCCAGAAACTTTTACACTTATTGCTCCACCACCTGCTGACGCCTCAAATTCTTTGCTTGCTAATTCTGTTTGTGATTTTTCCATTTCTGCTTGCATTTTTTTTGCTTCTTTCATTAAGCTGTTTATATTCATTCCGCCAAATCCTCCCATACCTCCTGGGAATCCACCTCTTTTTGCCATTTTATTTTCCTCCTTTATAAATTGTATTTTTGCATAATTAATATTTAATCACACATTTAGCTGATTTATTAATTATATAATATTAAATGGTATATCAGATTGATTTGCTAAATTTTGTAATGTTTCTTCTTGTGAAATTTGATGTACCTGATTGTTTTTTTCTATATATTTTATTTGCATTTCTTTTCCGCATGCAATTGAAACTAAATTTGATATCTCTCTTATGTTTTCTTGTTTTTCTAGCACCGTCTTTCCAAAAGAAGTCATTCCATTTGGAAATTCAATTCCAACTGTCATATCGTTAATTTCTTTTGCTTTTGTACCAAGCAAATTAGTATATAATACTATTTTTCCACTTTGTTTTAAATCTGTTATAATTTGTGGCCAGTATTCTTCTGATTTATTTGAAAAATTCTTAGGCGTTTGTGCTTTTGCCGCCCTTGCCACTGTATTATTTACTGTATTATTTCGTGGTGGTGCTTGTGTAACTCTAGGTGTTTGTGGTACTGCATTTGTTTGTACCGCCACACCTGCACCTACTGCAACATTTCCGCTCTTCAAATATTTTTCTATTTTGTCTATTCTTTCTGATAAATTATCTTCTATCTCTGCTTGTTTATTACACATTTTTATTATCCCTGCTTGGAATATAATTGTTTTTTGCGTTGAAAACTTGATGTCGTTTTCTAAATTTGATAATTTATATATTATATCTATTAATTTTTCTTTTGACGCTTTTTGTGCAATTTCTTCTATTTGCTTTAGTTCTTCTTGACTATATAAATCAAGTTTTTTTGATGTTTTATACACCAAAATGTCTTTTGTGTATTTTATCATTTCCCATAATAAATTTACTATGTCTTTTCCTTCGTTTAGCACTATGTCTAAGTTTTCCAATACTTTGTCTATATCATAGTCGATAATTGCTTCTGTTATATTGTGTATATATGTTATTTTTGGAATTCCTACTAAGTCCTTAATTTTGTCTTCGTCAATTTTATTTTCTCCGTCTTGTACACATCTTTCTAATATTGATAATGCGTCTCTCATTGCACCGTCTGCTAGTGTTGCTATTATATTCATCGCTTCTTTAGTGATTTCTATATTGCTTCTTTGGCAGACAATTTCTAGCCTTTTTATTATGCTTGCATTTGATAGTCTTTTGAAGTCAAATCTTTGACATCTTGATAAAATTGTTGCAGGCAATTTTTGCGGTTCTGTTGTTGCTAAAATAAATTTAACATGTTCTGGTGGTTCTTCTAGTGTTTTTAGTAATGCGTTAAATGCTCCTGTTGATAACATATGAACCTCATCTATGATATATACTCTGTATTTTGCTTTTGTTGGTAGAAAATTTACTTCTTCGCGAATAGCTCTGATGTCTTCTACACTATTGTTTGAAGCCGCGTCCATTTCAACTATATCTGTAAGTGAGCCGTTTATTGCTCCTTTGCAGATTTCGCATTCGTTACATGGTTCTCCATCTTTCGGATTTAGGCAGTTTATTGCTCTTGCCAGTACTTTTGCTGCTGATGTTTTTCCTGTTCCCCTTCCACCATTTAGTAGATATGCATGCCCTACTCTTCCTGCTATTATTTGATTTCTTAGTGTTCTTGTTATGTGTTCTTGCCCAACTATTTCTTCAAATGTTAGCGGTCTAAATTTTCTGTAAAGTGCTGTGTACCCCATTTCATCACATCCCTATACTATAAAAAATGGTAGATGCTTTAATCTCTCTATGGAAAGCATTCCACATAAAGATAGACTACTTATTGCTGCTTCCTTCCGGACCTGACAAGATTCATAGGTCTTTATTGGTATACTCTCCATACAAAGATTAAGCACTTACCATTTGTATTATATAATGAATTTTATATTTTATCAAGTGAAAAATATAATTTTTAAATATTTTTAATTCTCTTAAAAATAACATCTTTTAAATCTGTAATTTCTATGGCTGATTTACCATTTTCTATAATTCCTTCAACTGGCATATCTACTGCTACTGAAGCTTTATATTCTTTTCCTGATTGTATTTTTATGTTTAAGTCAAATGTTATTTTTCCTTTCAGACTTTCTTCTGTTTTTTGAACATTTTTTAGTAATTGACTGTGATCTATCACTTCTTCATTTGAAGTATATTCGGCTATATTATTATTAGCACATCTGAAGATTATTACTCCACCTTGATTTCCTATTTTTAAGTTTTTAAAATCTGTTTCCATTGCCCCTTCGTATTCTATATTTTGGACTAAGTTTTCTTCACTATTACTAAATGTTGTTCCATTTTCATTTATATTTGGTCTATAAAAGTTTATTGTTCCATTTTTTTCTTGTTTTTCGATTTTGATATTGTCAATTAAAATACTTTTTATTGCTTCTTGTTCTTTATAATTTTCGTTTTTTTCTATATATAAATATATGTCAGCATTTTGGTTTATATTGAATGCCCATTTGTTTTCCCCTGATTCTTTTTCTGTTCCTTCTGCTGAATTTATTAGTATTATTTTGCTTAGGTTGAACGGCATATTTGTTTCGCCTTCTACACTGTATTTTAGTACTGTTATTCCTAAGAAAAATAACAATACCGCTACTATTATGATTATTACACAGGTATGAAATGATTTTTTTGACATTATATATTTTATTTTTTCTTTCATTTATTTTCTCCTTGAACTATTTTTTCTTTATTTTTCTAAGCATTTTGAAAAAATTTTTAAGCATTGTTTCACATTCTTCTTGCATAATCCCTTTTTCTACTTCTACATTATGATTGAAAGTAAAATCTTCAAACAAATTTAAGACAGAACCCGCAGCTCCTGTTTTTTCGTCCAAAGTTCCTATATATACTTTTTTTATTCTTGAATTTATTATCGCTCCTGCACACATTGAACATGGCTCTAATGTTACATACATTTCGCAGTCTATTAATCGCCAGTTATTTAATTTTTTGCTTGCTTTTTGTATTGCTAGTATTTCTGCGTGTTTTGTTGTGTCATATTTTGTTTCTTTTAAGTTGTGTGCTCTTGCTATTATTTTTCCGTCTTTTACTATAACCGCTCCTACTGGCACTTCTAATTTGTCATATGCTTTTTTTGCCTCTTTTAAAGCATCTTTCATATATTTTTCTTCCACGTTTTATTCCTTTTTTGTTGATTATATTTCTAACTTATAGTATAATATTTGCGCACCCACCTTCCTTAAAGGAGGTGAAAATTAATGGGGGAGCATATAAAAACCTTTTTGAAGGTTTTAGCTTTGGTGCTTATCTACAAAATCTTGAAGATGTTCGACTAAAGCAAAAGACTAGAGTTAGCGGCTCTAGTCTTTTTTTGCACCTTACTTATTAGTGGGTAAGCATATAAATTTTTATTTACAGATAGTAGAAGATTAGTTTTTCTTTCAATCTGTATTAATATTATACTAGAGTTTTAAAGAAAAATCAATACTTTCTGCTTAAATTCTAATTTTTTGGTATGCCCAGAGGGACTCGAACCCCCATCGGTCGCTTAGGAGGCGACTGCTCTATCCTGCTGAGCTATGAGCATGTATTGCCTTTCTCCAAAAATATATTACTCTATTTTTATAATTTTGTCAACCCAAACACACTTGACACATCTGTTATAATAAAATATAGAAATTAAAACTCAAACAAAGAAAGGAACAAATAAAAATGCAAAAAATACTAAGCCATATGAGAAAAGCAATAGAAGAATATAAAATGATAGAAGAAGGAGACAAAATCGCAGTATGCCTATCTGGCGGAAAAGACTCTATCACAATGTTACACGGATTTAAAGCATTACAAAGATTTTACCCTAAAAAATTTGAAATTATAGCAATAAGTATAGACCCAGGATTTGAATTCTTTGATACAAAACTTTTACAAAATATCTGTGATGAGGTTGGTGTACCATTATTTATAGAGCAAAGCCATACACAAGAAATCGTTTTCGACATAAGAAAAGAAAAAAATCCATGTTCTTTATGTGCAAACTTACGTAGGGGAATTATCAATTCCGTAGCAATTAGAGAAGGTTGCAACAAAATCGCATTAGGTCATAATCAAGATGATGTATTAGAAACTTTTTTATTGAATTTATTATACACTGGAAGTATAAATACTTTTGCACCTGTTAGCTATATGGATAGAAGTAAAATTACTTTAATTCGCCCATTTATTTATACAACTGAAAAAGATACTAGGGGATTTGTTAAAAGACATAACCTTCCTGTTATGCCTAAAGCTTGTCCTATGGATGGTACTTCTAAAAGAGAAAGTATGAAACAACAAATATTCTTGTGGCAAAAAGATATTCCAATGATTCGCGCTAATTTATTTGGAGCTATCCAACGTAATATCCCTGGCTGGAAAAAATGATGTTTTTGGGGACGGAGCAAAAATACATCGATTTATTAATTAAACTGATGTTTTTTTGCTCCGTCCCCAAAAACATTATTTTACAATGGCTACCATTGCTTGTTTTAATTCTTCTAGTTTTTGTGTTGCATCTTCATTAGATGTTCCTTTTACACCCATGTATAACTTAATTTTTGGTTCTGTTCCTGAAGGTCTTATACAGCACCAAGCGTCATCTTCAAGTGCATAATATAGAACATTTGATGTTGGTAATCCTGTTTTTGTGATTTCTCCTGTTTGCATATCTTTTACAATATCTTCTTTTATGTCTTTAAATGTTAATACTTTGTAGTTTCCTATTTTTTCGATTAGGTTATTTCTCATATTTGTCATCATTTCTTGGATTTTCCTTGCTCCGTCTGCACCTTCTAATACTATTGATACTTGTGTTTCTTTGTAGTATCCATATTTTTCATATATATCTTGCATTGCGTCCCATAGTGTTTTTCCTTGTTCTTTATAATAGCATGCTGCTTCACAAAGTGCCATTACTGCTGCAATTCCGTCTTTGTCCCTTGCGTAATCTCCGATTAAGCAACCATAACTTTCTTCATATCCAAATACATATGTGTTGCTTTTTGTTTCCTCTGCTTTTCTGATTACTGCACCTATGTTTTTGAAACCTGTTAATGTTTCTTTACAGTCTAATTTATAGTATTTACTGATTGCTTTTGCTAATTCTGATGATACTACTGTTGTTATAAACATTCCGTCTTTTGGTAATATTCCTTTTTCTTGCATTTGTGATATTCTATATTCTGCAATTAATAATGCTGACATATTTCCTGTGTATTCCATATATTTTCCAGTTTTCGTATCTTTTACAAATATCCCTAAACGGTCTGCGTCTGGGTCTGTTGCAAGTACTACGTCTGCATCTACTTTTTTTGCTAGTTCTAATGCTAGTTTGAAGGCTTTTGGGTCTTCAGGATTTGGATAGTCAACTGTTGGAAAGTTTCCATCTGGTTCTTTTTGTTCTGGAACTACATATACATTTGCTAGCCCTATTTCTTTTAGAAGTCTTTCTGCTATTGTGTTTCCTGTTCCATGTAATGGTGTGTATACAACTTTTAAGTCTTTTCCTTGTTTTTTTACTATTTCAGGATTTAATACTTTGCTTTTTAATATTTCTAAGTACTTATCATCCATTTCTGTTCCTATTGTATGGAATAATCCTTTTTCTTCCGCTTCTTTTCTTGTTATTTCTTTTATTTCATTATAGCTTGTTATTGCTTTTACTTTATCGATTATTTCTTTATCTCTTGGAGCTATTATTTGTGCACCATCATTCCAGTATGCTTTGTACCCGTTATATTTTGGTGGATTATGGCTGGCTGTTATCATTACTCCTGCTGTACATCCTAATTCTCTTACTGCAAATGATAATTCTGGTACTGGTCTTAGGCTTTCAAATACATATGTCTTTATTCCATTTGCATTTAGGATTAATGCTGTTTGCTCACTAAATTCTTTTGACATTTTTCTAGAGTCATAGCTAATTGCTACACCTTGGTCTTGTGTTCCTTGTTCTAATATATAGTTTGCTAATCCTTGTGTTGCTTTTCCTACTGTGTATTTGTTCATACGGTTTGTTCCTGCTCCAATTACTCCACGTAATCCTGCTGTTCCAAATTCTAATTCTTTATAAAATCTATCTTCTATTTCTTTTTCGTCATCCTTTATTTCTAACAATTCTTTTCTTGTTTCTTCGTCAAATTCTGAACTTTCACACCATTTTTTGTACTCTTTTAAATATTCCATATATATACCTCATTTCTCTTTGGGGCATTTGAGACATTCCCTTTTTGCCCCATTTTTTATTTTATAATATTAAAATATATTAACAAACTTTTATTATATTAGTATAAGTGATAAAATTCTTGATATAATTTTCTTGCTGTTCTAGGGCAGTCTACTCCTGCGGAATCTGCATTTTTTACAGGTGCAAATTCTTCTTCTCTTTTTACTCTTAGAACTGCCATTTCATCAACTTCTCCGAATGCGTCAAATAAAAATGCTTCAAATTTATATGCATTTGGTGAGTCTGGCACAACTATATTTCCGTCTTTGTCCATATATGTTGCTTTTTTGTATGCTAGATGATATGGTAATGGATTTGCTCCCATTCTTTCTATTGCCGCTATGTTAAATAGATTGCTTAATATATGAGATTCTCCATATAACAATTCTCCATTTTTATCTGTCGCATTTGCCATTTCATCTGTTATCTCTGTATATTCTATTACATTTGGTTTTCCGTTTTTCTTGCAAAATACTCCAACTTTTTCTTTTGGGTTTGCTTTTACTATTGATTTACAAGCTACTGTTACCTTTTTGTCTTCTGCTATTCCCATAAGTACAGGATCTACCATTTTTATTAAACAATTATCAACACCTGCTATAAATACCCACTCTATACCCATTTCTTTCATTTTGTCAATCATTCCATTTTTTACTAGGGCTTCATATGTTCCACCATGTCCATCTGCTGCAAGTTTTATTAGTCCGTCTTCTCCTATTAATATCTTTCCTTCTGTGTCCATCATTGGAAGTTCCCCTTGATTAAAGAAAAATATATTTCT
This sequence comes from uncultured Clostridium sp., assembly GCA_947367845.1. Lineage (GTDB taxonomy): Bacteria > Bacillota > Clostridia > TANB77 > CAG-508 > CAG-269. The sequence continues at coordinate 20,492 of CANBES010000018.1, forward strand.
GTCTTTTTGATATCCAAAAAATTTGTGCTTTTTAAAAAATTCTATTGTTTCTTCACTGTTTTGTCTACTTGTCATTATAAACCATGGAATTGTTACATCATATTTTTGGGCTTCCATCTTAATTCCATCACATAATAGTTCGAATAATGATTTGTGTGAATCTAGCCCTATATCGTATGTCCCTTTTGGTCCATCATGTCCTAGTCTTGTTCCTTGGCCTCCCGCCATTGTTACTACTGCTAGTTTCCCTGCTTTTATTTCTTTTTTTCCAATTGATTCATAGTATTTATATTTCTCATTTAATTTATACTTATCTAAATATTCAATAGGTGTTATTTCGTCTTTTTGACTTCTTTCCTCTTCTTTTTTGGTCTTTTGGTATAAACTATGCATTAATTCAAAATCTATATCTTTTATTTCTTTTAATAGTTCTTTTTTGTGGATATCGTCTAATTTTTCATAGTGATTTAAAAGGTGTTCTTGTCGATATTTTTTCAAAATAGCTTTTATTTCTTCTAATTCCATTTTTAGGTCTCCTTTTTATTTATTATAATGCTACTTTTTAGTTTTACCTTATTTATATACTATTTATTCAAAAATATCAACCTTTTGCTTATATTTTCTGTATCTGCTTTTCTCCTGTTGTACCTAAAACTATATCATATTTATTCATAACACTATCTAAATTGCTAGAGATTTCTTCTAAATCATAGCAATCTATTAATCTTATCTCTCTATTTTCTTTTGTCCAATTTTCTATATTCTCGTTTATATTTTTTATATAATTTTCTTTTCCCTTTATGAATATTGTTGTTTCTTTTTCTTCCTCTACTGCTTTTTTTATGTCTTCTATTTTACTTAAATCGTCATTTTTCCAATTTATATTTAATATTCTTTCTTTTTTCTCTTCTTTTAAATTCATTTTTGAAATTACTGTATTAATTGTTTCTTCTAAATTATTTTCTGTTAAAATTATTACATTTTTATTTTCTTCTATTTGTTTATTAATATATGGTAAACTTATCATTTCAAAATGATAGTCGCTTGCATAAAATGCACATATCTTTTCTTTCGTTTCTTGTATTTTATTCATTTGAAATTTCTCCCTTTTTTAATATATAAGTCGTACGGAACTGAAGAATTCCGCCTTTTGGCTTACTGGTAAATTTTACCATTTTATTTCAAATATGTCAATTATATTTCAAAAAAATTTATCGACATTTTTCGCGAATTGTATAAATATTCTCTAATTTGGTAATAATTAAGTTAAAGAATATTTTAGAAAAAAAGTTTTTTGGAGGTAACTTATGAAAAAAATATTAAATTTATTTAAAAATTCCAAAGTAAAGATGTTTATGGTTTTAAGTTTCTTACTATTTATTTATACAAGTATTTGTGCCTTTTCTTATGCGGAAAATGTATCAACAGATATCGCAAATAGTGTTTTCAGATTACATGTTTTAGCCAACAGCGATAGTGAGGAAGACCAAGCTTTAAAATATAAGGTTCGTGATAATTTACTTAAATATATGAACGAAATTTGTGCAAATTGTACAACTAAACAAGAAGCGATTTCAAAAGTTTATGAATATCAAGATAATTTTAAACAAATTGCTTTAGATACTATTAAAGATGAAGGTTATTCTTATGATGTGAATATTAATATTGGTAATTTTGAGTTTCCAACAAAAGAATATGGAGATATTTCTTTACCTGCTGGATTTTATGATGCTTTAAGAGTAGAAATTGGAGAAGCTAAAGGAAAAAATTGGTGGTGTGTAATGTTTCCTCCTTTGTGCTTTGTTGATATTAGTTCAGGTGTAGTTCCAGAAGAGTCTAAAGAAATGCTTGAAAATAACTTATCTGAAGAAGAATTTGCTTTAGTTTCTGAAAATTCAGACCCTAAGATTCAATTTAAATTTAAATTATTAGAATTTTTTACTGGCAATGGCATAATTACTGCAAAAAAATAGTTGCAAACATTTTAACTTTATGTTATATTGAGGGAGATGACTATAGTACTGGAGGTAATATAATTGGAAAAACTAGTAGTAAAAGGACCTACTCCTTTAAAAGGAGAAGTAACAATAAGTGGAGCAAAAAACGCAGCAGTAGCAATTTTACCAGCAACTTTGTTAATTGATGGCGTTTGTACCATTGAAAACTTACCTAATATAAGCGATATAAAAATATCTTGCGAGATTTTAGAAAAATTAGGTGCAAAAATAACTTGGAATAGTAAAAATAGTATTACAATAGATACTACTAATATAAATACAACAAAAGCTCCATTAGATTTAACAAGCAAATTCAGAGCTTCTTACTATCTAATTGGTGCAATGTTAAGTAGAAAAGGCGAAATTGAAGTTGGTATGCCTGGCGGATGCAAATTAGGTGCAAGACCTATTGACCAACATATAAAAGGTTTTGAAAGATTAGGAGCAACTGTAACTGTAGAAAAAGGTACAATATTTGCAAAAGCTAAAAAGCTAACAGGAACTTCTATATATATGGATATTGTTTCTGTTGGAGCAACAATTAATGTTATGCTTTCAGCAGTTCTAGCAAAAGGAACTACTACAATAGACAATGCTGCTAAAGAACCACATATCGTTGATGTTGCAAACTTCCTAAACACAATGGGTGCAGATATAAGAGGCGCTGGAACAGATATGATTAAAATTAATGGTGTTGAAAAACTTAGCGGAAATGCTACATATTCTGTCGTTCCTGATCAAATTGAAGCTGGTACTTTTATGTTAGCAGCAGTTGCAACAAAAGGAGATATCACTTTAAAAAATTGTATAACAAAACACTTAGAATCAATTACCGCAAAAATAATTGAAGTTGGCGGAAAAGTAGAAGATAATGGGGATAGCATTAGAGTATGGTGTAACCAAAGACCACAAAAAGCAAATATAAAAACTCTTCCTTACCCTGGATTCCCAACAGATTTACAACCACAGATGGGAGTAGTTTTATCTATTGCTGACGGTGCTAGTATAATAAACGAAAGTATATGGGAATCAAGATTTCAATATACAGACGAATTGAACAAAATGGGTGCTAAAATAACTGCTCAAGGAAAAACAGCATTTTTTGAAGGAGTAAAAAAACTATCTGGTGCACCCGTTTATTCAACAGATTTAAGAGCAGGCGCTGCATTAGTAATTGCAGGAACAGTAGCTAATGGCTCAACTGAAATCTATAATCTTGAACATATCGACAGAGGATATGAAAACATAGAAGAAAAATTCAGAAACCTTGGAGCCAAAATCGAAAGAGTAACAGAATAATATTAAAACCAAAGAAAGAAGAAATAACCATGTTAAACTTTTGTAGTCTTTACAGTGGTAGCAGTGGAAATAGTCTTTTTGTCGAAACAGATAATACAAAATTATTAGTTGATGCAGGTGTCAGTTGTAAAAAAATTGAATCTGCATTAACTGATATTAACGTTAATCCTAGTGAATTAGATGGAATACTTGTAACACATGAACACATTGACCATGTACAATCACTTGGAACACTTTCTAAAAAATTTAATTTACCTGTATTTGTTAATCAAGAAACTTTAGACGCTATGCCAAAACAAAAAGATAAAATATCAGAAAATAATATAAAACTTTTTAAAGTAAGTGAAAAATTTGAAATTGGTGATTTATCAATTAATCCATTTTCAATTCCACATGATGCTGCAAACCCTTGCGGATTTAGCATTTGCGGCGACAAAAAGAAATTAAGTATTGCAACAGATATCGGTCATATGACAAACGATATATTAAGAAACTTAGAAGAGAGCTTATTTATAATGTTAGAATCTAACTATGACCCTGAAGTTCTTAGATGTTCACATTATCCATTTCAATTAAAATCTAGAATTGCGGGAAAACTAGGACATCTACCAAACGAGATGGCCGGGAAAACAATTTCTCATCTTTTAAAATCTGGCTTAAAAACAGCTATGCTTGGTCATTTAAGCAAGGAAAGTAATTTCCCCGAATTAGCTTATCAAACTGTTTTGGATGAACTTATTGCTAATAATTATGATGAAAACAGCTTATCTCTTAGTGTTGCATCAAGAGATGTACATAGCAAAATAATCAAACTTTAGGAGTAAAATATGTTAAACATTAATATTATATGTGTAGGAAAAATCAAAGAAAAATATTTAAAAGATGCTATTGATGAGTATTCTAAAAGACTTTCTAGATATTGCAAGTTAACAATTACAGAATTACCTGATGAGAAAATTCCTGATAAATTAAATTCTAGTCTGGAAAATGAAATTAAAGAAAAAGAATGTGCTAAAATTTTAAGTCATATAAAAAAGGATAGCTTTGTTGTTGCCTTAGACTTAAAAGGAACTCAATTTTCTTCTGAAGAATTTTCTAGCAAAATAGATAATATATCAATGGAAAATAGCAATTTAACATTTATCATTGGTGGCTCTTTAGGCTTAACTGAAAATTTATTACATAACTGCAATTTAAAAATTTGTTTTTCTAAAATGACTTTTCCTCATCAATTAATTAGAGTATTTTTATTAGAGCAAATTTTTAGAGCTTTCAAAATCTCTAATGGAGAAACATATCATAGATAAATTTATATTTGGTTTTGTAGAGATTACTAAAACTTTTAAAATAGGGGCATCTAGTTTTAAAGATTTTAAAAAATATTTTTATCTCTACAAAATTAAAAACTTAAATTGAATATTATATTTTAAATGATTTATGCAATTTTAATAAATCATTTATTTTTTATTTTTAAAAATTCTTTTGGATAATTTTTTGATTATTATTTTTCTTGTTATTAAAAATATCGAAATAAATAAAATTATTTTTGTCATTCTTAACCTGTCCTTTTCTGAAATAATTTATTTTATTATAAATTGCGTTTTATAATTTGTCAAGATAAATCGTTCGACATTATTCGACAAAGGAGTGTCTCCAGTGGCAAAAAATTGCCAAATACCTCCGTCCCCTATGGTAATAATCTGCAAACTATTACGCTTACTAGCATTCCAACGATGTCTGCTGTTAATGCTGCTATTAAAATTCCTCTTGTTTTCTTTACTTTTATGCAACTGGTATATATGGCAATTGTATATAATGTTGTTTCTGTTGATCCCATAATTGTTGATGCCATTATTCCAAGCATAGTGTCTACTCCACAGTTTTTCATTATGTCTGTGGCTATTGCCATAGATCCACTGCCAGATACTGGTCTTAGTAATGCAAGTGGCATTAATTCTCCTGGAAAATTTATTAGGTTTAATATTGGACTTGCGATGTGTGTTATGCATTCCAATATTCCTGATGATCTTAGCGCTCCTATTGCAACAAACAATCCAATTAGTGTTGGGAATATTTTGAATGTTGTTTCTATTCCTTCTTTTGCACCAACTAAAAATGTGTCAAAAACTTTATTTTTTTCTTTTAGCCCATATGCTACTATTAGTAAAATAATCATTGGCATAGCTAAGTTTGAAATAAAACTTACAATTTTCATTTTTTATAACATTCCTTCTCTCTCAGATTACTTTTAACATTATTTTTTTGTACTTTTTATTATTATTTTAGTTACTATAATTCCTGCAATTGCTGCACCTATTGTTGCAATCCAGACTGGAAATACTATTGATGTTGGATTTTTTGATCCTAAGGAATTTCTTATTGCTATTACTGTTGTTGGTATGAGTTGAATTGATGCTGTATTTAATACTATAAACATCATCATTGAGTCTGTTAATGTATCTTTTGTGCTATTTTCTTCTTGCATAGATTGCATTGCTTTTAATCCTAGTGGAGTTGCGGCATTTCCTAATCCTAATATGTTTGCAATCATATTCATTGATATTTCTTTTTTTATTTTTGTATTATTTTTTAATTTAGGAAACAGAAAGTTTACAGCAGGATTTAATATTTTTGTTAATTTTTCTATTACACTTGTTTCACTTGCTATTTGCATTATTCCATTCCAAAGACATATTGTTCCTAATAAACTAATTGCTAAGTTTATGGCATCAGTTGTACTTTCAAATATTGATGAATTTAGTTGTTCTAAATTTCCAGAAAATATTGCAAAAGAAAATGATATTATTATAAAAATTGGCCAAACTATATTTAACACTCTTTATCACCTAAACAATTTTATTCAAAAAATACTTTTTTTAGTACTTTTAATTGACCATACTGATTTTTTGTGTTATATTCTATGTATACATAGTGACAAATATTAACTTATGGGAGGTAATATCAATGAAATCAACAGGAATTGTAAGAAGGATGGATGAATTAGGACGTGTTGTTATTCCTATTGAAATAAGAAATCAATTTAAAATAGCTGAAAAAGACCCAATAGAAATATATGTAGATGGTTCTTCAATTGTCCTAAAGAAATTTGAATCTAACTGTATCTTTTGCGGTAACACAAAAAATTTATTAACATATAATGATAAATTAATTTGCGAATCTTGTTCAAACAAAATTGGCAATTTAACCCCAAATAAATAAAACAAAGTCTAGATTTTCTAGACTTTTATTTTTATACTTTATTAAATAAATTTTTTATATATTTCATTTTTATTTACATTTCTATCTTTTGCAATTTTTTTAATTATTTCTTTTTTATCAAATCCTTGCTTTTTATAAAATTCAAAATGTTCTTCTAGGCTTAAATTATTTAATTCGTTTTCTTCTTTTTTTGTACTACCCTCAATAATTATTACCATTTCCCCTTTTAGTTCTTCAGATTTTTCTATTATTTTTTCTATATCTTCCCTAATAAATTCTTCGTGTATTTTTGTAAGTTCTCTTGCTAAAACAATTTTTCTTTTTTCTAAAATTTCATTTAAATCATTTAATGTTGTTTTTAATTTGTGCGGTGCTTCGTATATAATCTGTCTCTTATACACATCTCCGAGCCCACGAGAC
>CANBES010000019.1 GCA_947367845.1 uncultured Clostridium sp.
ATTTACAGTTGACCCAGGAATAGTAAGAGGTTTAGATTATTATACTAAAACAATATTTGAAATCTTAAATGATGAATTTACTGTTTGTGGCGGTGGAAGATATGATAAGCTTATGGAAGAGTTAGGCGGACCTGAAATGCCAGCTGTTGGATTTGGTATGGGAATCGAAAGACTTATCATGATATTAGAAAAAGAAGGTATAGAAATTCCAAAAGAATCTCTTTTTGATTTATATATTGGTGCTAGAGGTGATGAAGCTAAGTTTGAAGCTTTTACTTTAGCTAATAAATTAAGAGAAGCAGGAATAAAAACAGAAGTAAATCATATGGGAAGAAGCGTAAAAGCTGAAATGAAATATGCTAATAAAATTGGAATACAGTATTTAACAGTATATGCATTTTCAACAGAAAATTGGAAAAGGTCAGAAGAGGAAGTTGGAGCATTAATGATGCTATTCCAAAGCTATTTAGATGATTATGCTAAAAGAGCAGATAGTGAAAATATCAAAGTTAAGATAATTGGCGATAAAAAAGCCTTGCCAGCGAAAATGCAAAAAAGTATAGAAAGATGTATGCAAAGAACAGAAAATAATACAGGTATTACATTTAATATTGCTCTAAACTATGGTGGAAGAGATGAACTATTACATGCAATAAAACAAGTTGCACAAGATGTAAAAGATGAGAAAATATCAATCGAAGATATAACAGAGAATGTTATATCAGAGAATCTGTACACATCTGGTCAGCCTGACCCAGACTTACTAATAAGAACAAGTGGAGAACTACGTTTAAGCAATTTTTTACCTTGGCAATTAGTATATTCTGAATTTCTATTTGTAGATAAAAATTGGCCAGACTTTGAAGAAAAGGACTTAGATGAAGCGATTATAGAATATCAAAAAAGAACTAGAAAATTTGGAGCAAATTAAAATCAAAATATTTAATAAGAAAGGAACAAATATGGATATACAAAGAATAACATCAAGTTTATTAGGATTTCCATTAGTACTATTAATTTTACTAATTGGAGACAAAGTACTAGTAGATATAGCTTTATCAATAATTGCGTTACTTGCAATGAGCGAATATTTTAACGCAGTATCAAAAGTATCAAAACCAGTAAAATGGGTAGGGTATGTAAGTTGTTTTAGTATAGCAATTATACATATAGTACCAGAAACGTATTTGAAAACAATAATAACATTAGGAGTGCCAACAATATTACTAGTATTATTTGCACACATAATAGCAACAGATATGAAGATATCATTTAAAGATATTGCATACACATTTATAGGAATTTTTTATGTGGTATTTTTCATGATGTTTGTAGCATTTATTGACGGAATGACAAATGGAAAGATATTAATTTGGTATGCACTTATGGCAGCTTGGGGAACTGATATTTTTGCGTATTTTACAGGAAGAGCATTTGGAAAACACAAATTTAGTAAAGTCAGTCCTAAAAAATCAATTGAAGGTTGTATAGGCGGTACAATAGGAGCAGTTCTTTTAATGCTTGCATATACATATGTAGTAAATAATTATTTAGGAATGGATTACTCATACATATATATAACATTGATAGGTGTTGTATTAAGTTTAATTGGTCAAATTGGAGATTTTTCAGCATCAGCAATTAAAAGATTTGTAGATATAAAAGATTATAGTAATTTAATACCTGGACACGGCGGAATGCTAGACAGAATTGATAGCTTGATATTTTTAGCACCATTTGCATATTCATTATTTACATTATTATAAAACAAAAGCAGAAAACTAAAGAGTATGTTTTCTGCTTTGCTATATGAAAAGGGACAAAGGAGGTAATATTTTGATAGCTTTTTTTATATCAGCAATAAAAATAATATTTTTATTAGGATTTTTAATCTTTATACACGAATTAGGACATTTTACAGTTGCAAAACTATGCAATGTAAAAGTTAATGAATTTGCAATAGGATTTGGGCCGACAATATGGAGAAAGCAAGGGAAAGAGACTAAATATGCCTTAAGACTAGTGCCATTAGGTGGATTTATAAGTATGGAAGGAGAAGACGAAAGGTCAGAAGATACGAGGTCTTTTTCTAAAGCAAGTATACCAAAAAGAATGGCAATTGTATTAGCTGGACCAGCAGTTAATATAATATTTTCAATTATAGTATATTTTATATTAGCTGTAAGTATTGTAAATTTAGCCCCAGCTGAAGATACTATTTTTAATAGATTAGCAAAAGGGCAAGAATTAACAAGTGAGTTTGTAGTTTCTGTTGCTGATAATGTAAAACAACTATTTACAGGAAAAGTTGGAATAGACCAAATGACTGGAATTGTTGGAATATCAGAAGTTGTATCTAAAACAAATGGAATAAAGGAATTTGTATATATGTTATCATTAATATCAATTTCTTTAGGAGTTACAAACCTTCTACCAATTCCAGCTCTTGATGGCGGAAAGATATTGATTTTGTTGATAGAAGCGGTTAGAAGAAAGCCTTTAAAAGAGAAAACTGAGATAAATATACAGTTACTTGGATTTTCAATTTTAATAGTATTATCAATTTTTGTTACCTATAATGACATTATTAGAATTTTTTGAAAAAACATTTGACAAATAGAAGTAGTTAGTAGATAATATATATGTAAAAAACCAAAAGAAGAAGCACTAAAAACACAAAGGAGGAATAAAGAAAAAATGTATTTATTCAATAGGATTACAGTAAATCCACAATTACCAAAAAGAATTGAAAAATTATCAGAAATAGCCAATAATTTATGGTGGTCTTGGAATACAGAATTTTTAAGACTATTCAAAAAAATCGATGGAGATTTATGGGAAGAATCAAATAAAAACCCAGTAAAATTTTTAAAACACGTATCACAAGAAAGACTAGAAGATGTAGCAAAAGACACATCATTTTTAAAAGAATATGATAAATTATCACAAGATTTTGAAAATTATATGAATAGCAAAAATACGTGGTTTTCAAAAAAATACCCAGAAGAAAAAAATGATTTAATTGCATACTTTTCAGCAGAATACGGACTAGACCAAACTATTCCGATTTATTCTGGTGGGCTTGGAATATTATCAGGAGACCACCTAAAATCTGCAAGTGATTTAGGTATTCCATTAGTTGCAGTAGGGTTATTATATAAAAATGGATACTTCAACCAAAAAATAAATGGGTATGGAGACCAAGAAACAGAATATACAAATATAGATTTATACGATTTACCAATAAATCCAGTAAAAGACGAAAATGGAGAGGATTTAATAATATTTGTTAAATTTCCAAAAAGAAGACTTTACCTAAAAGTTTGGCAAATCAATGTAGGGAGAGTAAAACTATATTTGCTAGACTCTGACATAGAAAAAAATAACGAAGAAGATAGAGATGTAACACTAAGATTATATGGCGGAGACCAAGAAATGAGAATACGCCAAGAAATCGTCTTAGGTCAAGCAGGTGTTGACTTACTTACAAAATATTTGAAATTAAAACCAACAGTATACCATATGAACGAAGGACACTCAGCATTCTTAAACCTAGAAATAATCAAAAACATAATAAAAGAAAAACAAGTATCTTTTGAAGTAGCAAAAGATATAGCAAGCTCAAAAACAGTATTTACAACACATACACCAGTGCCAGCAGGAAATGATATATTCCCAGTAGCACTAGTAGAAAAATATTTTAAAGATTTTTGGCCAAGACTAGGATTATCAAGAGAAGAATTCTTGATGTTAGGAATGAAGCCAGGAAAAGAGCTAGAACCAGGCTTTAATATGGGAATATTAGCACTAAAAATAGCTGGAAAGAAAAATGGAGTAAGTAAACTACATGGAGCAGTTTCAAGAGAATTATTTGGTGAAGTGTGGCCAGAAATTGCAGCAAATGAATCTCCAATAGGATATGTAACAAATGGAATACATACTTGTTCATGGTTAGCACCAAGACTGAAAGAGCTTTACAACAAATACTTAATGCCATATTGGCAAGATAGTATGCATCAAGACCAAGTTTGGGAAAAAATAAGAAATATACCAGATGACAAACTATGGGATGTACATACAGAAAGAAAAATCAAATTATTAAAATTAGTAAAAGACAACACAACAGAAAGATTAAGAAGATCAGGATATAGTTATGAAGAAATAAATGAAATAGTATCAAAACTAAATCCAAATGCACTAACAATTGGATTTGCAAGAAGATTTGCAACATATAAAAGAGCAACACTAATATTCAAAGACTTAGAAAGAATAACACAAATACTAAACAATCAAGATAGACCAGTTCAACTAATATTTGCAGGAAAAGCACATCCAGCAGACAAAGAAGGACAAGATTTAATAAAATACATACATCAAGTATCAATGATGCCACAATTTAAAGGAAAAATCTTCTTATTAGAAAACTATAACATAGCAATGTCAAGATACCTAATTAGCGGTGTAGACGTATGGTTAAACAACCCTAGAAGACCAATGGAAGCTTCAGGAACAAGTGGTCAAAAAGCATCTGTAAATGGAGTAATAAACTTCAGTGTACTAGATGGTTGGTGGGCAGAAGGCTATGACCAAACCAATGGATGGACAATAGGAAACAACAGCGAATATGACAGCTATGAAGCACAAGACCAGGCAGATAGCCAAAGCATGTATAGAACACTAGAAGAAAAAATAATACCAGTATATTATGAAAAAGACAGAAATGGAATGTCTAAAAAATGGATAGAAATAATGAAAAACTCAATAATTACAACAGGAGGAAAATACAGTACAGCAAGAATGCTAGTAGACTATACAAATAACCTATATATGCCACTATGCAAACTAACAAAAAAATATTACGAAGATGTAGACAATGTTGCGGCATATAATGCTTGGAAAAAAGACCTATATATGAACTGGAAAGATATAAAAATAGTACAAGTAAATAACCTAGACAATATCACAATAGACGCAGGAAACAATATAGACGTAGCATGTGAAATACAACTTCCAAACATTTCAGTTGAAAATGTAACAGTAGAATGTTACTATGGAAAAATTTTAGATAATGGTGTCGTTGAAAATGTCAGCATAATTCCAATGACATTAACAGATTCTGACGAAGAAGAGAAAAAATATTACTATACAGCTAAAATTGGACTTACAACTGGCGGAAATTACGGATATACATTTAGAATTATGCCAAAACACGAAATGTTGTTAGAACCAGCAAACTTGAATTTAATTAAATGGGTAACTAAATAATTGTAAAATTGCCAAAGGGGACGGACCTTTTTGGCAATTTTTTGCCACTGGGGACACTCCTTTAATTTGGGGTGTTTTTGGGGACAGTCTTAAAAAACACCCTTTGAATTTTTTGAGCCTGACCCAAAAGGTTTTGCTTGCAAGGTAAGGGAAATTGTGGTATAATGTTTACGTAACTCTAAAAAGAGAGGTTTTTAAAGTTTAGAGATGCTATCTGATAGAAAGGTTGGGACAAACATGAAAAAGAAATGGATAGTAAACAGTGTGTGGGTACGGGATATTTGTGTAGAAATACTTGTACAAGTAGTTGCGATGGCAGTGGTAGCTGGTTTATACTGGTATTTTTTTATACCAGCTATAAACATTCAAGATGCAGGTTTTGTATGGTTGGTATTGATATTAAGCATAATTATGGCTATCGTGCATTACTGGTTATATGAATTTGATGGATTTGCGACAATAGCTATGATAGTAGTTATAGCAATAATAGCAATTTATTTAATTGTTGGTGGTATTTCATCTACCCCTATGTTTAGAGCATCAAGTTATCATGAGATGGTAGAAATTGAACAAGGTGACTTTGCAGAGGATATTCCTAATATAATTGATCAAGCTCAAGTACCAATTGTAGATATGGAAACTGCACAGAAACTTGGAGACAGAACAATAGGCAACATAAAAAACACTACTTGGTATGAAGTTGAAAATGAATATAACTTAATAAAATATCAAGGAGAATTATATAGAATTTCAGAATTAAGCTATGGTGGTTTTTTCAAATACCTAAAAGCAAAAGAAAGTGGAATTCCTGGCTATGTTCTTGTCAACGTCAAAAATCAAGAAGCAAAATATGTTCAGTTAGACGAACCAATTAGGTATTCTCCAAGTGCATATTGGGAAAATGATTTGAAGCGGCATCTAAGGATGCAATATCCAACTTATATATTTGGAAAGTCCTTTTTCGAAATTGACGAAAACGGAAATCCATATTATATAACATCTGTTTTAACACCTACCATAGGAGCATTTGGTGGAATGAAAGAAAAATCTTTTATTATTACAAATGCAAGTACAGGTAAGAGCAAAGAGTATAAAGCAGAGGAGTTACCAGATTGGTTAGAGCATGCGTACGATTTATCATATTTGATGAATTTGACGAAATACAATCAAATTTATGCAAATGGCTGGATTAATAGCATTTTTGGAAAAACTGACGTCTTTTATACATCTTATCGATATAGAAGCATTCGTGATAATTTTGCAGGATACAATACAGCAATTACTTCAAACAACGATATTGTATTCTATGCAGGAATAACGCCAGCGAGCTCAGCAGAATCAAACGTAGGATTTATCTTAGCAAATCCTAGAACTGGTAAAATAACTTACTATGAATGTGCAGGTGCAGAAGAAAGCTCAGCACAATCAGCAGTAGAAAGTTTAGTACAAGATTTGCGATATACTGCAACATTCCCGACAGTAATCAATGTGGATGGATGTGAAACATATTTTATGCTTTTAAAAGACAAAGCAGGTCTAGTACAACGGTATGCACTTTGTAATGTAAAAGATTATACAAAAGTTGTACAAGCTGAAAGCATAGAAACAGCTTTAACTCTCTACAAAGAAAAACTGGGAACGACTACTACTTTGACAGAAGTGAAGGAAATATCTAAAACAGAAGGAAATATTCAAGAATTGTACCAAGCGGAAATTGACGGTTGTACATTCTATTATTTTACAATTGAAGGAGATAGCAATTTGTATATGTCTTCAATTAAAAATAGTAATAGACAAGTGTTGATGGAACAAGGGACTAAGGTTAACCTTGAATATGTAGCATCTTCTGAGAATGGAATTTTCATAGTACAAAAAATTGAATTCTAATCAAAACAAGGAAGTCTGAATAGACTTCCTTAAATTATTTTTGCAGGGTGTTTTTGGGGACAGAGCAAAAAAGCATCAGCAATGGATTTTTTTGGGATAGGCCCAAAACGTCCATGAGTGAAACTTTTTTGACTTGTCCCAAAAAGTTTCAAAAAGACTAGTAAATTTTCCAAATATATGGTAAAATAGAAAACTAGGAGGCGATAAATATGGAACTAATAGACGTGTTAGACGAAAACGGAAAATTAACAGGAAGAGTAGAAGACAGAAAAACTATACATGAGCAAGGTTTATGGCATACACATGTTGGCGTATGGATAATGAACAAAAATGGAGAACTATTATTCCAAAAAAGAGCAGCAACAAAACAATCTAATCCTAATATGTGGAGTCGTACAGGTGGACATGCTGATAGTGGAGAGACGCCATTACAAGCAATTCAAAGAGAAACTGCTGAAGAAATAGGAGTTGAAATACCGCTAGAAAAATTTGAATTAATAAATGTTAGTAAATTTGAGAAAACTAATGATGAAACGCAAAAAACAGCAAGGGATTTCACATATAGCTATTTTTCAATAGTAGATTATAAATTAAATGATTATACTATGCAGGAGGAAGAAGTTAGTGAATTAAAATATATTTCAATTGAAGATATGAAAAAAGCAAAAGAAAATGATGATAGGAGTTATACTTTTGCTAAGTGGGATAAAAGTAAATTTGATTATATTGTGGGAATTTTAGAAAAGAAAAGAGAAGAACTAGCAAATTAAAATAGCCATTTCCCAACATTTAAACAAAACTCATAAAAAAGTTGTTACTATATAAATAGTAGCAACTTTTTTGCATTAATCCTTCATATGAATATATTTAAGTTTAGTAGCCATACCGCCCCTAATATGTCTTTCAGCCTTATTCTCATCCAAAATAATTCTAACATCCTTAGCCAAACCAGGATTAATCTTAACCAATCTCTCAGAAACATCCTTATGTACAGTGCTTTTACTTATACCAAATTTCTTAGCAGCTCCCCTTACAGTATCTTTTGAATCTATAATATAATGTGCCAAATTAATTGCACGTTCATCTATTGAAACATTCTTCATATTGTCTAACCTCCATCAGAATACTTTTGTTTAATCCTATTCACAGCAAAACAAATTTATTACAAAAAATGATGTGTCCCAAAATGGACAAAATGTCCAAAAGGAAACGTCCCCAATTGTCCCAAATCGACAAAAAATAGCATACAATATAATAGCCCAAAATATGAGGTGATAACATGAAGAGTATAAAACCAGGTAAAATCTTGCATTTAGACGGGGACAGAAAATACAGCGAAAAAGCCTATAATCATTACATGAAAATGGGATTAGAAGCAGTAGTTAGAAATATTCCAGAGTACAGACAACCAAGAGTAGTATATAGGTTATTAGAAGTATACGAGCCAGACATTTTAGTAATAACAGGGCATGATGCAATGATAAGAAAAGGGAGAAGATATAACGACATATACAATTACAGAAACTCAAAATACTTTATCCAAACAGTAAAAGAAGCCAGAAGATATGACAAAGACAAAAATAAAAATCTAGTAATTTTTGCAGGAGCATGTCAAAGTTACTTTGAAGCCATTATATCAGCAGGAGCAAATTTTGCATCATCTCCGGCAAGAATTTTAATAGATTTCTTAGACCCTTTGATTGTTGCAGAAAAAGTTGCTACAACAGAAAAATATAAATATATAACAATAGACGATATAGCTTATCAATTAAGAGACGGAAAAAAAGGAGTAAGTGGAATAGGAGCAAACGGGAAAATGACTGTAAAATAAGTCAAAAATGCCTAATGTAACATCTTTGTAATATAATTGTAATACAGTTGTAAAAATACAGAAACAGACTGCTGAAAACGTTGGTATACAAGCGATACAAAGAAAAAACAAGAACAAACATTTTTTGACATTTTTGGCTTAAAATGCTATAATCAACTCATCTTAAAGGAGTAGGTGATAGCAGATGATTTGTAGAACAGACATAGCAAATTTGAAAACTGACATCTTGGAAAAAGAAGGGCAAAAGATAATAATCAAAGGTTCACTAGGAAGAAGTAAAGTCTTTGAAAAGGAAGCTACCATAGAAAAAGCGTATCCAAATATTTTTGTAGTAAAATATGAGGAGAATAATAGAAATGTAACTTATAGTTATACAGACGTTTTAACAAGAACAGTACAAGTAGAAGTATTTGATGGAGAAGCATATTCACCATTAATCCCACCAGCACCAGAGCCAAAGCCAAGAAAAGTATCACTATAAATAAAAGAATAATTTATAAAAAAGCAGGAAATTAAATTTTTCTGCTTTTAATTTTTGCCGGCATGCCAATAGGGACGGTCCTTTTTGGCAGGAATCTGCCAAGAAGGTCCGTCCCCATTGGCACCATTGGCACGTCCCCATTGGCAATTTTTAGAATTAGGAATAAAAGGGCTTGGGCAATAATATATATGTATAAAGAAAAATAAAGGAGGTCAAATAAATGGTTGTAGATACAATAAAAGAAAATTTATGTGTGAACAAGCTAGTGGCAACAAAAAAAGAGCTAATTATGGTAGAAGGGGATATGATAGTACCAGATTCTAAACCAGATATTTTGAATACAATTTGTACAAGTGGGGTTGTATGTATTTATAAAAAAGAAGTGCAAAATGATAAGATCAGAATTGATGGTAATATTAATACATATATAATGTATATGGCAGATGATACGCAAGATAGAGTGAGGGGGCTTTCAACAAGTTTAGATTTTTCAGAGAGTGTTCAAGTTGCGAATAGTCAAGAAGGTATGACTTGTAAATTAGATGCAAGTTTAAAATCGATAGAAGCTAAAGTTATTAATGGAAGAAAAGTTGGAATAAAGGCAGTTGTAGAGGTTGAAATAAAGCTATATTCAAATGAGGATGTACAAATTATTAATTCACTTCAAGAGGCTGATAATGTAATGATGCTTAAAGAAGATTTAATGGTTAATTCTTTAGTTGGTACAGGAGATACAAAGATATATGCAAAAGATACAATTAAAATAGACAGTGCAGATAATTTGGCTGAGATTTTGAAGGCACAGGTTTGCATATGTGATAAAGATATAAAGGTAAGTTACAACAAAATTTTAACAAAGTCAGAAGCGGAAATTAAGGTTATGTATTTGACAGAAGATAACAGGATAAATAAGGTAACTGCGAAAGTGCCAGTTGTAGGATTTATTGATATTCCAAATGTTACAGAAGATAATATATGTGATGTAGATTATGAGATAAGAAATGTTGTGTTAAAGCCAAATTCAATAGAAGAACATTCAATTTATGTTGAAATAGAAATAGGCGTAATGGCAAATGTATATGAAGAAAAGCAAATAAGCCTAATTCAAGATTTATATAGTCCAAGTGAGATGATGGAATTCAATAAGAAAAATATAACAGTTTTAACAAATAAAAGAACTACAAAAGAGACTATGCAAATAAGAGAAAAAGTTATGTTGGAGGGAATGGACAATAGAAGTATTGTCGATGTAGATGTCCAACCTGTGATAGAAAAGGAAACAAAGTCTAAAAATAGAATTGTATATGAAGGAGAGTTACAATTAAGATTTATTTTATCAAATAGTGAGTTACAAGTAGATACAAGAACAGCGAAAATTCCTTTTGATTATGCAATTTCAGATTTAGATGATGGCGAAAATATGAATAGCAATATGGCAATAGAAGTGGCAAATCAAGATTTTATAGTTCAAGACGGTGGAGTTGTTACAGCAAATCTGGATATGTTAGTAAATGCAGATACTTACAGAAATACAAATATGAGCATAATAGACGAAATTCAAACAAATGGAGAAAGAGAAGCAGAAGATTACAGTATCATAATGTATATAGTGAAAAAAGGTGATAGTTTGTGGAAAATTGCTAAACGTTTTGGAAGTACAATAGATGATATTGTAAGAGCTAATGGTATAGAAGATGAAAACAAAATAGATGTTGGGCAGAAATTATTTATACCACGTTATAAACATCCACAAACAGTAAGCTATGTCTAAGATTTATTCAAGACCAAGAATTAGAATTCCAAAGATTGTTTTTAGTGGAGAAAATAACAGGTTAAATAAAGAAAAAAGCGGAAAAATAGCTAGAATAATATTAGTGTTAATTATTGCATTTTCTACTGTTAAAGTTATTTTAGATGCTGTATATCCAATTTTTGATACTTTGTGTGAAAATAGAGCAAGGTCAATTGCGACCATAATTTCTAATGAAGAAGCTACAAATGTTATGAGAGAACATTCTTATGATGAGATGTTTACAATAGAAAAAGATTCTAATAATAACATCACAATGATAAAATCAAATGTTATATCAATAAATGAGATAATATCTGATGTTGCAATTAAAATTCAGCAAAGGCTAGATAGCAGGGGAAGAGAGAATATTGAGATTGCACTTCGGAAGTTTTACAGGTTTTAAATTGCTAGCTGGTAGGGGGCCTGGGGTTAAAATTCAGATTTCTCCTATTGGTGATGTTGAGACTGATTTACGTAGTGAATTTTCTTCCCAAGGTATTAATCAAACTCTTCATAGAATTTATTTGGAAGTGAAGTGCAGGGTTAATATTCTTACTCCTTTTCAGGATTTGGAGAAGGAGATTACTAATCAGGTTCTTCTTGCTGAAAATGTTATTGTTGGGCAAATTCCTAGTACTTATTATAATCTTGAAGGAATGAATAGTTCTAGTGATGCGTTGGAGGTTATTGAGTAATGTATTTGAAAAAAAGCATTGGGAAACCAATGCTTTTTTGTATTTTAACTAGAAAAAAGGTAAAACAAGTGATATAATGTGGAAAAAACATCAAAAGGAGAAAAAAAGGATGTCAGATTTTGTACACTTACATATACATAGTGAATTTAGTTTATTAGACGGCGCAAATAGAATAAAAGACTTACCTAAAAGGGCGAAAGAGCTTGGAATGGATTCAATTGCAATAACAGACCATGGGGTTATGTATGGAGCGATTGATTTTTATAAGGCTTGTAAGGCAGAAGGGGTAAAGCCCATTATTGGTTGTGAAGTTTACGTTGCGCCAAGAAGTCGCTTTGACAAAGAACCTAATATTGATAATAAATACAATCACTTGATATTATTAGCAAAAAATAACGAAGGCTATAAAAACCTAAGTAAGTTAGTATCAATAGGATTTGTTGATGGATATTACTACAAGCCACGTATCGATTTAGAAGTTTTGGAAAAATATAGTGAAGGATTGATATGTCTAAGTGCATGTCTTGCAGGAGCTGTAAATCAAGCCTTATTAAATGGGCAAAATGAAAAAGCAGAAGAGGTAGCACTATGGCATAAGAGAGTTTTTGGAGATGATTATTACATAGAAATCCAAAACAATGGAATTCAGGAACAAGTTTTAGCAAACCAAAAGTTAGTTGCTTTAGCAAGAAAGTTGGATATTCCGCTTGTTGCAACAAATGATGCACATTATTTAAAAAGAGAAGATGCATATAATCACGAAGTTTTATTATGTATTCAAACTGGAAAAAGAATGAGCGATATGGACAGAATGAGGTTTGATACAGATGAATTATATGTGAAATCACCTGAAGAAATGATAGAGTACTTCAAGGCTTTTCCAGATGCGATTGAAAATACAGTCAAAATTGCAGAAAAGTGTAATGTTGATTTTGAATTTGGTCACACGATATTACCGAATTATGATGTGCCAGAAGAGTTTGAGACACATTACGATTATTTTAAGAAACTATGTGATGACGGTATCAAAAAAAGATATGGAGAAAATCCGTCAGAAGAAGTTTTGAAAAGAGCAGAATATGAATTAGGTGTAATCAAAAAAATGGGATATGTCGACTATTTCTTAATAGTATGGGACTTTATTCATTATGCTAAAACGCACAATATACCAGTAGGGCCAGGTCGTGGTTCAGGAGCTGGTTCAATTATAGCATATGCAATTGAAATAACAGATATTGACCCAATTAAATATGGTCTACTATTTGAAAGGTTTTTAAATCCTGAAAGAATTAGTATGCCTGACTTTGACGTGGATTTTTGCTATGAACACAGACAAGATGTTATTGATTATGTATCAAGAAAATATGGACATGACCACGTATCTCAGATTATCACATTTGGAACGATGTCAGCAAGAATGGTAATAAGAGATGTAGCAAGGGTTTTGGACGTTCCATATTCAGAAGCAGATACATTAGCAAAAATGATACCAAACGAATTGCATATCACAATAAAAAAAGCTTTGGAACAAAATAGAGAATTAAAAGAAAAATACGAAAATGAAGAAGATGTTAAAAATCTATTAAACATTGCAATGGCATTAGAAGGAATGCCAAGACAGGCATCAACACATGCGTGTGGAATAGTTATAACAAAAGACCCAGTAGACACCTATGTTCCACTATATGTAAGAGATAATCAAATTTCAACACAATATATAATGACAACCCTAGAAGAACTAGGCTTGTTAAAAATGGACTTTTTAGGTTTACGAACACTTACAGTAATTCAAGATACAATTGATTTAGTAAAACAAAATAGGGGAATAGATGTAGAGTTTGACAAAGAAATGGCAGACCCAAAAGTATATAAATTATGGCAAGAAGGAAAATCTTGTGGAATATTCCAGTTCGAGTCACAAGGAATGACAAACTTTATGAAAGAACTAAAACCAGACTGCTTAGAAGACTTAATTGCAGGAGTTTCTTTATATCGCCCAGGACCAATGGATCAAATACCAAGATATGTAAAAGGAAAGCTAAACCCAGGACATAACGAATACACACATCCAAGGCTAGAGCCAATATTAAATGTAACATATGGTTGTATGGTTTACCAAGAGCAAGTTATGCAGATAGTACGTGATTTAGCAGGATACTCTTTGGGTAGAGCTGACTTGGTTAGACGTGCTATGGGTAAAAAGAAGCTAGATGTTATGGCAAAAGAAAGAGAAGTATTTATAAATGGACAAGTAGATGAAGAGGGAAATATCATTGTTCCAGGGTGTGTAAGAAATGGAATAGACGCAAAATCAGCAGACAAAATATTTGATGAAATGGCAGAATTTGCAAAATATGCATTTAACAAATCACATGCGGCTTGCTATGCAGTTGTAGCATACAGAACAGCATACTTAAAAGCATATTATCCAGCAGAATTTATGGCAGCAACATTAAATAGCTTTTTAGGAAATTTGGATAAAATACCACAATATATAGACGAATGTAAGACTTTAGGAATTGAAATATTAAAACCAGAAATCAACAAAAGTTATACAAAATTTACCGTAGAAAATGGCAAAATACGTTTCGGACTTCGGAAGTATAAAAAATGTAGGAACAGTGCCAGTAAACAACATCGTAAAAGAAAGAAATGCAAATGGAGAATATAAAAACTTCGCAGACTTTTGCGAAAGAATAGCAGACGAAGCGGTAAATAAGAAATGTGTAGAAAGCTTAATAAAAGCAGGAGCATTTGACGAATTTGAACAAACAAGAAGTACTCTATTAGCATCATTTGAAACAATAATAGACACAATCCAATCTGGAAAGAAAAAAGGCTTCCAAGGCCAAGTAACAATGTTCGACTTAGGCTCAGAAGAAGAAAAAGAACAATTAAACGAAATAAAATATACATATGACGAAAAAGAAGAATTGCCAGAAAAAGAATTGCTATCACTAGAAAAAGAAATGTTAGGAATTTATATATCAGGACATCCACTAGAAAAACTAAAAGAACAAATACAAGCACAGACAAATATCAATACAATAGATATACGAGCAATAGAAGAACAAATGTCATCATCTGCGCAAGACGAAGCGGAATTAATTATGACTAGACAAAGTGGAAAAACAAAATATAAAGACGGACAAAATGTAAAATATGCAGGAATAATAACATCAATAAAAAAGAAATACACTAAAAATAATAAAATAATGGCATTTGTAACAATCGAAGACTTATATGGAATAGCAGAAATAATAGTATTTGAAAATGCATATATCAAGTCAGGAAAAAGCTTGGTAGAAGAAAATATTGTTATGGTTGACGGTCGTTTAAGTATTAGAGAAGATGACAGTACAACTATTATTGCAAATGAAATAAAGGACTTGGGAGAACAAAAGCAAAGGATGTTATCACTTGATATTACTAATGCAAATGAAGAACAGAAGGAAAAACTTCGTGGTGCGATTAGGTTTTTTAGTGGCGACAGAAATAATATAAATGTTGTAATTAAGGTAGGGGAAGAAAACAAGCCTTGTGGTCAAATTTATTTGACAGAAGAAATTTTGCAAGAATTTCAAGAAATCCTAGGAACAGAAAATGTGAGTTTATAATTTAATTGCCAAGAAGGACCGTCCCTCTTGGCAATTTCTTAAATCCACTCTCCGTGTTTTTTGATATAAACTTTTTTAGCAAACATTGCAACAAAGCAGTACAAAATAGGAACAAGTAAAATAATTGACATATATGGAAGTGGAATAGGCACTAAGCCAATAACCTTTCCAAGCCAAGTAAATGGTACAGCAATTCCAATTATGCTAAGAGCAATTGAAGAGAAGTAAACCATTTTACTAGCATTACTTTGCACAAATGGGATTTTCGAGGTTCTAATAATATGCATTCCCAAAAGGTTTGATACAATACTGTAGGTAAACCAAACTGTTTGGAAAAGTGCAACTTCTCTTAAGTGGAACACAAACCATAGCAAAGCAAATACAAGTAAGTCAAATGCTGAGCTAAGTGGTCCCATAAATAACATAAAGTTTTTCAAACTTTTTAAGCTAAATTGTCTAGGCTTTTGTAAATATTCTTTATCTACATTATCAAAAGGAAGTGTCAACTGACCAAAGTCATATAGCAATCCTTCTACTAGTAACTGAATTGGTGTTTCAGGTAAGAATGGTAGTAATACACTTGCGATTATTACTGACATAACTTCTCCAAAGTTGAAGCTTGTTGCCATTTTGATATATTTCATCAAATTACCAAATGTTTTTCTTCCGTTCTGTAACTCCGTCAAGTAAAACGTGTAAGTCTTTTTCAAGTAATATGATATCTGCTGATTCTTTTGAGATGTCAACAGCTGTATCCACTGAAATACCTACATCTGAGTTTGTAAGTGATGGTGCATCGTTTATTCCGTCACCCATATAGCCAACTACATTTCCAGCAGTTTTTAGTAGTCTTACAATTCTGGCTTTTTGAATAGGTGAAAGTTTTACAAATATATTTGTTTTTCTAAGTAATCGTAAAACAGCCGTGTCTGTAAGTTTTTCAATTTGACTTCCTGTTACAATTTGTTTTGAGTTTATTCCAACCTTATTACAAATACATCTGGTAACTTCTGCATTGTCTCCAGTTAAAACAACTACGCGAATTCCAGCTTTATTTAATTTTTCAATAGCTGATTTTGCAGATTCTTTTGGTGGGTCCAAGAAACCAATAAATCCTAGAAGTACCATATTTTTTTCATCACTAACTCCGAAGTCTGAAACGTCTTTTATGTCATTTTTTTGACAAACAGCTATAACCCTTAAACCATCTTTGTTCAAATTTTTAGAAATTTGTTTAATATTATCCTTAATTTGTTTAGTAATTGGGGAAACTTGTCCTTTATAATCAACCATTGTGCATATTTCAAGGATTTCTTCAACTGCACCTTTTGTTATTAATTGATTTTTTATTCCGTCTGACACTATAACAGATAAACGTCTACGTGTGAAATCAAAAGGGATTTCATCAACTAATTTATATTTTGTAGTATATTCTTGCATATCATTTTGAAGTGCTCTATTAACAACAGCTTCGTCGATGTTTCCTCTTAAACCAGTTTGGAAATATGAGTTTAAAAATGCATGTTTCAAAATACGTAAATCTTCATCGCCATTTATATCTAAATATTTTTCCAAAACGATTTTGTCTTCTGTTAAAGTTCCTGTTTTATCAGTGCATAAAATGTTCATAGCTCCAAAACTTTGAATTGAGTCCAATTTTTTTACAATTGTTTTCTTCTTTGACATTTTAACAGCACCTTTTGAAAGGCTTGAAGATAAAATAACAGGTAGTAGAAGTGGCGTTATACAAATTGCAATTGCAACCGCAAAAGTAAATGCTGTTACAGGTGAATGTTTCCAAGCATTTAGAATAAATACTATTGGTGTTAAAACAAGCATAAAACGTATAAGCAGTTTACTGATACTTTCAATTCCTGTTTGAAAAGCTGATTTAGGCTTTCCAGTTGTGATTGTGTGTGCAACTTTCCCAAAATAAGTACTATCAGCAGTTTTAATAACTGCGCATTTGGCAGAACCACTTATAACATTTGTTCCCATAAAACAAATAGTATCTAAATCAGAAATGCTATCTAATTCATCTAAAGAAATTTCAGAATTTGATACTTTTCTTACTGCGTCAGATTCTCCAGTTAAAGAAGATTGTCCAACATATAAATCTTTAGCTTCTAAAACCCTTAAGTCAGCAGGAATCATACTACCAGCTGAAAGAATTACAATATCTCCTAAAGTAATTTCTTTAATTGGAATTTGAACTTCTTTTCCGTTTCTTAAAACAGTTGCAGTAGTTGCGACTAGTTCTTTCAGTTTTTCAGCAGCTTTATTAGAACGATACTCTTCGAAAAACTCTAAAAGAGTACTTGCTGTAACTAAAATTGCAATAACAATAATGTTTGCATAGCTTGGCACTTCTGCTAAATATACGTCAGTATAAAAAAGAATTAGTACAATTCCGAAGCAAAATGCAATTAAAAGGACTAAATAAGCTTTCAAAGAAATAGTTGTACCATTTTTTTGGTTTTGCTTGGCTAATTTCGTTTAATCCATATTTATGTATTCTGTCTTCAGCTTCGCTAGAAGATAAACCATTTTCAGTTATATTATAAGTTTTAATAAAATCTTCTTTTGGAAGTGTACACTCTTTTCCATATAGTTTTTCTACGTTTACATCATCTTTATAATTTTTAACATTTGCCATATAAATCATCTCCATTAAAAATTATACCACTAATTTTAAAAACCAAAACAAAAATATGGAAAAAAATGAAAAAATATTATATAATCTGAAAAATGGAAGGAGAGAGTATTAATGGACAAGTTGAGTAGAAATATAGAAAGAACTAGAGTTGCAGGAATTGTTCCTATGGAAGGTGGCTTTGCATTTATGCATAGAAAAGATGTAATAAAAAGAAAAGACTATCAAGATTATTACACTTTTCCAGGAGGCGGACTTGAAGCTGGCGAAACTCCAGAAGAGGGGACTATAAGGGAGATAAAAGAAGAATTTGGTATAGATGTAAAAGTAGTAAAAAAATTGTATGAGATTTATTCAGAGAAGTTTAATCAAAGAGAGATATTTTTCTTGTGCGAGTATATAGGTGGGGAGTTTGGCACAGGTGATGGTCCAGAGTTTAATAATGACCCTAAATATGCTGATTGTGGTAAGTATATTCCTGAAATTGTTAAGAAAGAAGATGTAAAGGATATTTTGCTTTTGCCAACAGATGTTAGAGATTTATTTGTTAGGGATATTTAGATGTTTTGGGACAGGCCCAAAAAGTTTTATAGCATATTCCTATTCACATAATTACAAGTATATGTTAAAATAAAGAAGAAACAAAAGAAGGGGAGAAAAGATATGGAAAAAAATGAAGAATTGATTAGGAAATACATTGGAGACAAAAATGAAGAAATGTATGATAAAGTAATGAAAGGTAGAGGTTTTAACTGGGGAGCATTTTTCTTACGTGGATTATATATGATGAACAGAAAAATGTATTTTTATGGAATAATTGTATCTATAATTGATTTCATATTATTATATTTAATTAAAGTTCCTATTGGTATTTTTATTTTTAGTATTATAGTGGGATGTGGATTTTATCAACAATATAAAAGCCATATAATAAGAAAGATAAAAAAGTATGCTGATTTACCTTATGAAGAACAACTGAAAAAAGCTGAGTTATATGGTGGAAACAAATTAACAGTAGCGTCAACGGTCATAATGACAATAGTAATATTATGTTTTGGTTTTGGTATATATGCTATGACCCAATCAAAATTAAAGAATAATGTGCCAAATAAAACGTTTAAATCGCAAAAATCTACAACAAGTTCAAGCGACATGGTAACATTTTTCGGAGATGGTTATAAATTAAAATATAATACCAACATATGGCAACCTAGGGATTTAGTAGATGGTGATGGGCAGATGTTAATGCATAAAAGTACATTGAATACAATTTCAGGAAAATTTATTGAAAAGAGAACAATTTCAGGATATGTATCTTTTGAAGAGACGATTAATAACTATTATAATGAATTCCGTGATAGTTATGATGTCTTAGCAAAAGAGATATATGGAAAGAGCACAACTATTAAGAGAGCCAATGAAATAGTAAAAAAAGATAATAATGTTTATCTAGCTCAGTTTAATGTTAAATTTGATGATAAAAATCTAGATTGTTATATGTATTTTAAATGTAATGAGTTAGATAATGATTTTGCAGTATATGTAGTAGCTAATAATATTATGGAAAGTAATAACAGTGAGTTTGAATCGGAACTACAAGAATTATTAGACACGATAGAATTTTAGGAAGGTTTTTGTAGATTATAATTAGAACAAACGCTAAAATATTATGCAACCCTTGAAAAAGTTAGAATATAGTGATATAATATTAACGGAAACAATAGAGAGGAGTGAATTAGTAATGTCTCGGACAGAACTAAAAAGATGTTTCGTATTGCAATCTGGAAAAGAATTAATTGTTGATTTTGACAAAGGTCACAATGATGTCGCATTAGAGTACATTGAAGAGAAAGGATATAAAAGAGATATGCAGAGATTAGGAGTAGATCCAATTAAGTATATGGTTTTATATCTAGGCGCTGCAAAAGTAGGAAGTAAGACAGAAGGTAAAATTATTGAAGTCTGTGTGCCGTATTCTACACAAAAAGTGGAAAAAGTGGTGCAAAAATACAAAGAGATTGGATATGAAATTCATCTAAGAAAAATTCACGACAACTGGTAATTGAAAAATTTCAATTAATAACAAAAAGTCGTTAGAGAATATAAAGCTCTAACGACTTTTTGGGTATTATGATAAAAACGACAAAACTTGATAAAATCAACATAAAATGATATAATATAGATAAGGTAAAATACAAGGAGATATAATATGAACACAACAATAGTAAAAGGACTTGGATTCTGGCTCCCAAAGAAAGACAAATATTATTCGGGTAACGACCATGAGAAAATTGCACAGGAAATTATTTCAGAAAAGCAAGAGAATGAGCAATTTGAGAATTCGAAATTTAAAACCTATTCAGATTATGTAGTTTATAAATTGGGTGGAGTAAAATTTCGAAATGATTCTTGGCAAAAAGCAATAGTTGTTGCAAGTGGGACTTCTCGAATGATAGATGTGAAAAAATTTCTAGAAGATTATGCGATGTTAGGATTTAGAATTCAAAGAATTTGATTACTGAATTCTTCTGAAGGAGAACTCTGAATTGAGTTCTCTTTACTTTGGTTACTCTTCTAATGTTACAGTTCAGTGAGAAAAGTTCTAAATATCAACGTTATTTTATAAAAAAAATCTTCTAATAAAAAATTATGTAAAATAGTATTGACAAAACTGCACAATCATTATAAAATATATAACAAATTTAAGAGTTTATCTAAAAGTAATAAAACTTGAGCGGTAAAGGGTAATAACAATAGAAACATTACCTACACTTATAAAGTAAGATATGTAAAGTCTTGCAAAGGAGTCTTAAAAGAAGATTTCTTTGCAGGGCTTTTAATTTTATCATAAACAAGGAGTGTCCCAATTGGCAAAAAACTGCCAAAAAGGACCGTCCCCGTTGGCAGAAAACTGCCAAAAAGGACCGTCCCCGTTGGCAGGAAAATAAAAGGAGGAGAAAAAATGAATATTATTGAAGTTAAAAATTTGAACAAAAGATTTACAGTTAAGCAAAAAGAGAAAGGAATAAAAGGAAGCATAAAATCGATAATTAAGCCTAAATACAAAAAGATAAAAGCGGTAAACAATATAAGTTTCACAGTAGAAAAAGGAGAAATGTTAGCTTTTATTGGACCAAATGGAGCTGGAAAGTCTACAACTATAAAGTTGTTAACAGGTATTTTGTACCCAACAAGTGGAGAGATTATGGTAAATGGAATAAATCCTGCTAGGCAAAGAGAAAAGTTAGCTTATAAAATAGGTACAGTTTTTGGGCAAAAGGAGCAATTATGGACACATCTAACACCTTATGACAATTTTAAGTTTTTTGGTGCGATATATGATATAGCAAATGACGAAATTGAAGATAGAATAGAAGAGTTATCAAATACTTTTGAATTACAAGAATTTATAAATACACCAGTAAGAAATTTATCATTGGGACAAAGGATAAGATGTGAAATGGTAGCAGCTTTAATACATAAACCAGAGATATTATTTTTAGATGAACCAACTATTGGGTTAGACCCAGTTGTAAAGCAAAATATAAGAAAGCTAATCAAGAAGATGAATAAGGAATTAGGAACAACTATATTTTTAACAAGCCACGATGTGGGTGATATAGAAAAACTTTGCAAAAGGGTAATTATAGTGAATAAAGGGAAAATAATTATGGATGATACAATGAAGAATTTAAAGTCAGACAAACCACTAGAAGATATAATAACAGAAATTTATCAAGAAACAACAACATAATGGATATTTGGGACAAAAAAGAAACGTCCCCAAATGTCCCAAAAGTGAGGGGAAATAATGAGAAAATATTTTTACATATATAAATCGACATTAATAGAAAATTTAAGCTACATACCAAACATAATATTAGGATTTTCTAACTTTTTTATAATGATGTTTGTATTTTTAAATTTGTGGGAATATATTTATTCAGATTCTACACAAATTATAAATGGATATACAATGAAACAAATGATATGGTATGTTTTAGTTACAGAAGTTTTGTGGTTTGGAAGTAGAAACAAAATCTTAATAAGAGAAATAAGCCAAGATATAAAAACGGGAAATATTGCATACAACATAAACAAACCATACAATTATGTATTTTATATAATAGCTAAACACTTAGGAGAGATTACAATAAAAATAATACTATTTATAATAGTGCGGAATAGTAATGGGAATGTGTTTTGTAGGCCCAATAGATAATTTTAATTTTGCAAATATTCCATTTATTTTAATAACAATATTGCTTCGGTGTACTCATAAATTCGACTTTAAGAATAGTGATTAGTATTATAGCATTTTGGATAGAAGACCCAGCACCATTTCATTGGGTATATGACAAACTATTACTAATGTTAGGAACATTGTTCCCAATAGAGATGTTTCCAGAATTCCTAAGACCAATAATAAAATGTACACCAATATTTGTTGTAACATATGGACCAGCAAAGCTTTTTATAGATTTTAATATAGATACTTTTATTCAAATATGTATTGCACAAATTTTATATTTAGTAATATCAGTATTTATAATTATAGTTTTATATAATAAAGGGGTGAAAAAATTAAATGTTAACGGAGGTTAGAAATCAAATAAAAGTTATATTTTTATCATTAAAATATAACATAATGAGAGAAATGACAAACAAAGTAACTTTTTTAAGTAATATACTTTTTATGATATTAAATAATTCAAGTTTTATAATTCAATGGGTAGTATTGTTCAGTTTAAAGCAAGAAATAGGTGGATATACAATGAAAGAAATAATATTGCTTTGGGGAATAGCATCAGGAACATTTGGATTATCTAGAATTGTATTCAGCAGAGCATTTGAATTATCAGAATTAATAATAGAAGGAAAATTAGATACATTCTTAGTACAGCCTAAAAACGTATTTTTAAGTGCCATAACGTCAGAAACAAAAATATCTGCAATAGGTGATTTGATTTATGGATATATATGCCTATTGGTGTATGGTGTAACAATAAAAAACTTTATACTATTTACAATATTTTTAATAACAGGCGGAATTATAGTAGCTGCTTTTGCAAGTATAGTAAATTGTGTATCATTTTGGATAGTTAAAGGTGATTACTTTGCAGATGCATTAAACAATATAATAATAGATTTTGCAACATATCCGGGAAATATATTTAAAGAAGGAGTTAAAATTTTATTTTATACAGTTATACCAGTAGGACTTTCAAATTATTTGCCAGTTGAAACAATTTTGAATTTTAATTTTTTCAATTGTGCTATTATTATAGGATTTACAATAGGTATAGCAGCAGTAGCATTTTTTGTTTTCTACAAAGGCTTGAGAAGGTATTCTTCTTCTAATTTGATGAATTCTAGAATTTAGACTTTTTGCTATTTTCATATACATTTTTTACAAATAATGCTATAATGAGAACGATAACTGGTAATTTGTCGATGAGATATTAGCGAGTAGAAAATCTAATATCTCTATATTTTTAAATTTTTTCAAAAAAAGTTGTAACCTTTTTTGAAAAAATGTTACTATGTATATGAAAGTTAGCTAACAAGATAAAAAGGAGATTTAGGTCTAAATTGAAAAAAGAAATTTTAAATGATTATCTAATAAATGGAAAAATAGATATAGACAGAATACTAGATGATTTTTATAATTATGTTTATATAATAGTAAAAAATGGAGTAAGTGTGTCTATAGCAGATGAAGATATAGAAGAAATAATATCAGATGTATTTGTTGCTATATGGAAAAATAGTAGCATTTTATTAAAAACAACAGAAATAAAGCCTTATCTAGCAGGAACTGCTAAAAATATTATAAGGAATAAATATAGAAATACAAAATTAAATTTTTCTATATCAGATTACGAAGAAAATTTAGAGGACGCTTGTAATATTGAAAAAAGTATAGAAGAAAATGAGCAGAATAAAGTAATTTTAGATACCTTAAAATCAGTAAAACCAAAGGAATATGAAATTTTTATATTATTTTATTATGAATCAAAATCAATAAAAGAGATAGCAAAGTTATTAAATTTATCTACAAGCAATGTTAAGACCATACTTCATAGAATTAGGAAAATCATAAAAAGAAATTTAGAAGATGGAGGTTATGGCTATGGAAAATAATAATTTAAAAGAGAGAATACGAAAGAATGTAAAAGAAAAAATAGCCGTATCAAACATCAGAGAGGAGTTTGGCATGAAAAGTAAAAAAAGTAGAAAAATAATTTATGGAATAACTTCGAGTGTAGCAGTATTTATTTTAGGTGTTGGAATCATTATAGGCACAAATACATTTAATGATAATCAAATACAAGATAATCCTTATGGAATTGCAGATTTACAAAGTGATAAACAAAATAAAAATGAATCACCAGAAATTAAATTAAATATAAATAAAATAAAGAAAATGTCAGAGACCAGCTTAGATGCAGATGTAGAAACAATAGAAATAGAAAGATTACAAGAGAAATTTGAATTTATAAAAAATGTAAAGATACCAGAAGAATATAAAATTGAAGGTAGTTACAACATTTATACTAGAAGTAATATAAATAAAAGTGAGTATGATGTATTACACGATTATGTATTTAATTATAGAAAAGATAGTATGAATAATATAATAATTGCCTTTTCAGAAATAGAAAAGCCATTAAGAGATTATTATATAGATGTTGGAGATAAAGTTTCAAAAATAGGAAATATAGAATTTATAATATCTCAATATGAAGATATGTATATTGTAACATTCAATTTTAAAGATATATATTTTGATATTGAAACAACTGGCATAACAGAAAATGAGTTATTAGAACTATTACAGTCAATACTTACTGAAAATAATAAAAATTTAACAATAGAAGATAAAGATATAAATGTGAGAGAACAATCAAATGACATTAAAAGTACAAATTATCCAGATTATTATGCAGGAAAGTATGTAGATAATAATGGAAACAATGTAGTTTTACTTTGCAAAGATAACGAAGCAAATAGAAAAGAAATATGCAGTTTGTTAGGAATAGCAGAAGGTAAAACTATATTTAAAACAGCAAAACACTCATATAATTACTTAACAGATTTGCAAAGTAAGATAAGCAAAAAAATGATAGATAAAGAATTTACTTTTGTAACAACATCAGAAGTAATGGAAGATAATAATAATATAAAAGTTACTGTAATAAGTAATAACGAAAGTGATTTGAAAAAAATAAAAGCATTAGATACAATAGGTGGAGCTATTGAGATACAATATAATGAAAATGGTATGTCAAAAACTGAGTTGTTAGTAGAAAAACAATAAGTTAGAAGAAGAATAGAAACAAGTAAAATTGATAAACCATATTTTTGAGAGTTCCCTACCTCAAAAGTATGGTTATTTTTGTATCTAAAAGAAGTAAAGAAGAGAAAAATATACAAATAATATTTGTATAAATAAAATCAATAAAAATTAACATAATACAACAAAGTAAATTTGATTTCTTATAGGAAGTTAGATTGATAATTATATATAAGTATGTTATTATAGTAAAAGAAAAATAGTAACTTATAAAGGAGTTAAAAATTTATATGAAAAATAAAAAAGTGCTAATTATTGCCATTATAGTAATAACTATAATATGTTTTTTCTTATGTTCAAATACTGGTTTAAAAGGTCTTGAAAGCCAAGTAGATAATATTGTATTACCTGAATATATTGAAAAAATTGCATTAAAAAGTAAAATAGGAGAT
Source organism: uncultured Clostridium sp. (assembly GCA_947367845.1). Classification (GTDB taxonomy): domain Bacteria; phylum Bacillota; class Clostridia; order TANB77; family CAG-508; genus CAG-269. Next base: position 25,971 of record CANBES010000019.1, read on the forward strand.
TCAGGAGGAAATGGTGATTATTCAACACTTCGTGTAGTTTTAGTAGTTAAAACAGAAAAGTCACTAAATGAATTAGAACAAGAATTAAAAAATATGAATTTAAAGTTTCCAAATTATTATAAGAAGAATAATAATGTACCTATTTTCTACATTACCAATTGTGAAAGTAATGTTTTTAAATCAAGTAGGGATTTTTCAATAACTTTTAATGAATTGAAAGATATTGAAGATTATAATAATTACTATTTTATAGAATTTGTTGAATAGACAAATTATATTTTCAAAAGGAGAGAAAATTTATGAATAAAAAATTAAAAATAGTAATAGAGAATTGTCCTCAAAATCATAAATGTCCAGCTATAAATGTTTGTCCAGTTGGAGCATTAAGTCAAAAAGACTTTGAAGCACCCAAAATAGATTATGATAAGTGTATAAGATGTGGTAAATGTTCAAATTTTTGTCCTAAAAAAGCATTAGTATTAGAATAAAAAATTGCAATGCGTAAAGGAGATAAAAAATGGCAGAATTAAGTTCTCTAAAAAATATTGGAAAAGAAATTGAAAGGAAACTAAAAACAATAGGTATAAATACAGCAGAACAATTAAAAGAAATTGGAAGTAAAGATACTTGGTTTAGATTAAAATTAAAATATCCAGAAATATGTTTAGTACATTTATATACTCTTGAAGGAGCAATTAGTAATATAGAATATAATCAGTTATCAGAAGGAACAAAAAAAGATTTAAAAGCATTTACAGACCAATGGAAAGATTAAAAAATTACAATATATAAGGGAGCAAATGCTGTTTTACAAGGATAAATTTCAAATGTTAATAAGCATTGCTTGTAGCAACGGACTATTCTTTATATAATAT
>CANBES010000020.1 GCA_947367845.1 uncultured Clostridium sp.
CCTTTCGTGCGGGTCAGAACTTACCTGACAAGGAATTTCGCTACCTTAGGACCGTTATAGTTACGGCCGCCGTTCACTGGGGCTTTGGTTCTAAGCTTCGGATCAAGTCCTAACTCTTCCCCTTAACCTTCCAGCACTGGGCAGGCGTCAGCTCCTATACTTCATCTTTCGATTTAGCAGAAACCTGTGTTTTTGTTAAACAGTTGCTTGGGCCTCTTCTCTGCGACCATTTGTTACAATGGTACCCCTTCTCCCTAAGTTACGGGGTCAATTTGCCGAGTTCCTTAACAATGCTTCTCTCGCTCATCTTAGGATCCTCTCCTCATCTACCTGTGTCGGTTTGCGGTACGGGCACCTTTATACAATACCCACAAGCTTTTCTCGCCAGCGTGCTTCTTGGAAATTCGTTACTGTATTTTTCACTATATCTTTCGATACGAGTTTTTCCTCTTCCTCGCTTTCCTTCCACTCCTGTGTCCCTTGTGTTTTTTAAGTATATCGGTGGTGCAGGAATTTCTACCTGCTGTCCATCAGATACGCCTTTCGGCCTCTCCTTAGGTCCCGACTTACCCTGGGCGGACGAACCTTCCCCAGGAACCCTTAGACTTTCGATGGCATGGATTCTCACCATGCTTTCGCTACTTATTCCGGCATTCTCTCTTCTGCTTCGTCCAGTAGTCCTTTCGATCTACCTTCTTCCTACAACAGAATGCTCCTCTACCACTCATGATTACTCATGAATCCGCAATTTCGGTGTATAGTTTAGCCCCGGTAATTTTCCGCGCAACTTCACTCGACCAGTGAGCTATTACGCACTCTTTAAATGAATGGCTGCTTCTAAGCCAACATCCTGGTTGTTTACGCAAAATCACATCGTTTTCCACTTAACTATATCTTTGGGACCTTAATTGACGATCTGGGCTCTTTCCCTTTTGACCACGGAACTTAGCTCCCGCAGTCTGACTCCTGTTCTTACGTACATGGTATTCGGAGTTTGATAGAGTTCGGTAACCTGGTTTGGCCCCTAGCTCATTCAGTGCTCTACCCCCACATACTACTAAACAAGGCTAGTCCTAAAACTATTTCGAGGAGAACCAGCTATCTCCGAGTTCGATTGGAATTTCTCCGCTATCCACAAGTCATCCCGAAGCTTTTTAACGCTTATGGGTTCGGTCCTCCACTTGATTTTACTCAAGCTTCAACCTGCTCATGGATAGGTCACTCGGTTTCGGGTCTATTTCATATGACTTATACGCCCTCTTCAGACTCGCTCTCGCTTCGACTTCGTACCTTAAGTACTTAATCTTGCCATATAAAATAACTCGCCGGACCGTTCTACAAAAAGTACGACATCGCACCTTAACGTGCTTTGTCTGCTTGTAAACATATGGTTTCAGGTTCTTTTTCACTCCCCTCCCGGGGTTCTTTTCACCTTTCCCTCACGGTACTGTTTCACTATCGGTCACCAAGTAGTATTTAGCCTTATGGGGTGGTCCCCACATTTTCATACGAGATTTCCCGTGTCTCGCACTACTCCGGATACTACCATGTCTCTCTAACTTTCGCTTACTAGACTTTCACTATCTTTGGTCTGCTTTCCCAAACAGTTCTGCTAGTCTTTGAGAATCAATTATGTAGTCCATAACCCCATAAGAATTACTTCTTATGGTTTAGGCTCTTCCTCTTTCGCTCGCCACTACTCAAGGAATCGAGTTTTCTTTCTTTTCCTGTAGGTACTTAGATGTTTCAGTTCCCTACGTTCCCTTCACACACACTACTTTACTCATGTGCGGATAACTAGACTTTTTACTCTAGTTGAGTTCCCTCATTCGGATATCTATGGGTCGATGGATATTTGCTCCTCTCCATAGCTTTTCGCAGCTTATCACGTCCTTCGTCGGCTCTTGGTGCCAAGGCATTCACCATATGCTCTTAGTAGCTTAACCTTCTTGCTTCGTCTAATCTTCGTATTGCTGTGTCAAACTTCGTCGTAATTTGCTCGATGTACTAATGTACTATCTCACAAATTTCTCCTTGTTTTCCTTACACTACTCGATTATACTGTGCAATTTCATCGGTTAATCGGTTTTTGATTTGTAATCCTAAAACTTTTACTTTGTTTTTCAACAAAGCTACTAGTTCATATTTCTAGTTTACCTTATTTTTCATCTATATATTTTTCAATGTGCTAATCTTCAAATTGTTTATAAATTTGAAGTTTGGTGGGCTCAAATGGAATCGAACCATCGACCTCACGCTTATCAGGCGTGCGCTCTAACCATCTGAGCTATGAGCCCATATATTAGAGTCTTTTTTGTCTGTGTTTTCTTCTGTTAATGAGCTTCACTCTATTTTTAATGTACTATTTAAAGTACATTGAAAAATAAACAATAAAATCCGTTTAGTTAATTCTCCTTAGAAAGGAGGTGATCCAGCCGCACCTTCCGATACGGCTACCTTGTTACGACTTCACCCCAATCATTGATTCTACCTTCGACTGCTGCCTCTAAAAGTTAGCTCACAGGCTTCGGGTATTCCCAACTCTCATGGTGTGACGGGCGGTGTGTACAAGGCCCGGGAACGTATTCACGGCAGTATGCTGACCTGCCATTACTAGCAATTCCGGCTTCATGAAGGCGAATTTCAGCCTTCAATCCGAACTGGGACTACTTTTTTGGGTTTTGCTTCACCTCGCGGCTTCGCTTCCCTTTGTTATAGCCATTGTAGTACGTGTGTAGCCCAGGACATAAAGGGCATGATGATTTGACGTCGTCCCCACCTTCCTCCGATTTATCACCGGCAGTCTTCTTAGAGTTCCCACCTTAACGTGCTGGCAACTAAGAACAGGGGTTGCGCTCGTTGCGGGACTTAACCCAACATCTCACGACACGAGCTGACGACAACCATGCACCACCTGTATACAGACTCCGAAGAGCTATACTATCTCTAGCATATTCCTGTATATGTCAAGCCCTGGTAAGGTTCTTCGCGTTGCGTCGAATTAAACCACATACTCCACTGCTTGTGCGGGCCCCCGTCAATTCCTTTGAGTTTCAACCTTGCGGCCGTACTCCCCAGGTGGGATACTTACTGCGTTTGCGACGGCACAGAATGTTTATCACACCCTACACCTAGTATCCATCGTTTACGGTGTGGACTACCAGGGTATCTAATCCTGTTTGCTCCCCACACTTTCGTGCCTCAACGTCAGTTATTGTCCAGAAAGTCGCCTTCGCCACTGGTGTTCCTCCTAATATCTACGCATTTCACCGCTACACTAGGAATTCCACTTTCCTCTCCAACACTCAAGAAAAATAGTTTTAGTTGCAGTTCCTCAGTTAAGCCGAGGGATTTCACAACTAACTTGTTTTCCCGTCTACGCACCCTTTACACCCAATAAATCCGGATAACGCTTGCTCCCTACGTATTACCGCGGCTGCTGGCACGTAGTTAGCCGGAGCTTATTCTACAGGTACTGTCTTGTTTCTTCCCTGTCTAAAGCAGTTTACAATCCGAAAACCTTCTTCCTGCACGCGGCGTCACTGCGTCAGAGTTTCCTCCATTGCGCAATATTCCCGACTGCTGCCTCCCGTAGGAGTCTGGGCCGTATCTCAGTCCCAATGTGGCCGTTCAACCTCTCAGTCCGGCTACTGATCGTCGACTTGGTAGGCCGTTACCCCACCAACTATCTAATCAGACGCAAGCCCATCTATCAGCGGATTGCTCCTTTCCCTTTTGTACCATGTGGTACTCAAGGCATATGCGGTATTAGCAGTCATTTCTAACTGTTGTTCCCCTCTGATAGGCAGGTTGCTTACGTGTTACTCACCAGTCCGCCACTAACCGCTCCAATAGTAAACTAATGGTTAAGTCCGTTCGACTTGCATGTCTTATGTGCGCCGCCAGCGTTTATCCTGAGCCAGGATCAAACTCTCTTGTTTTTGGTATCTATATTTTCTTCTATATATTATAGAAGGATATAAATCAAACTTAAAGTTTTAATCAAGCTCTTTAAATGCTTCTTGCTTTTTTCTTTATTGAAAAAACTTTTAAAAATTTTACTTGTTCAGTACTAATTCTTAGGTTAAAGAATTATACCGTTTTGGTTTATTCTCTAAAGGATTTTATTGTTTACTTTTCAATGTACTTTGTGTTCCTTTTCTTGTTGGAACGTTTTGCATTATACTATACCTTTTTTTGTTTGTCAATACTTTTTTCGACATTTTTTTAAAAATTTTTATTGCCGTTTTTTGGGCAAAATAAAAAACTAGTAATCGCTGTTTATATTCTATTCTAGTAGCTTGAAATTTATTACTAATTCTTTCGTTTTTTTATTTTTTAATGTCTGTTGCAAGGTACTTACTTATATTAACATTTTTAAATTTGATTGTCAATACTTTTTTAAAAAATTTTCAATATTTTTTTCACCTTGTTTTCTTGGTGTCTTTTTGGTATTTTCAAACGCACATTTATAATAACATTTCAAACTATTTATGTCAATACTTTTTGGTTTTTTTGTACATAAAAAACATGCAAAAAAGCACCCACCAAGAAGCACTTTTGCTAGAAATCTTTTCTTTTCTAACAAAGACATTAAATTTTCAAGGTTCTTTTATTTACCATTTACAAAAATAGACTTAATCCATAACTATTTTTAAATAATCATGAATTAAGTCAAGATGTTTTACGAATTTTTCTATTCCTTTTAATTTACAATCTCCATTATAACATATTTGGCCAAACCTGTATCATCATATTTTACTTTTACATTGTATTTTTTTCTTTCCGCTTTTTCCACAAAGTCCTTCAATACATTTACACAATCTTCATTATTTCTATTTCTATCTATTTCTATTCTTAATTCTGCATCTGAAACAACTTCAAGATTAATCAAGTTTTCTTCAAACACTTTAATTGTTTCCAACATTTCTTCGCTACTTAGCTCGCCAACTTTTAAAAACTGAAATTTTGAATTAAATCTATTTTTTTCTGCTTCTGTTAACTCTCCGCCTTCTAGCCTAGTTTTATCTTGTATAATTCCTAACACTTTCGCAACTTCTTCAATATCTTCTATATTAATTTCTTTTTTTACATTTTCTAGTTGTTCATCTAGATTTTCCTTAACTCTATTTAAGATATTATCTAATTGCTCTTGGTCCAAATTTTCTAATTGTATACTGTTTTTTTCAATTAATGTGACTTGTTTTTCAAATTCTTCTACTTTTTGTATTTCTTGTACAATTTTAGCTTCAACTTTATAGTCATTTGCTTCATATGTTATTGTTGTATTTTTAGAAGCATTCTCTTTCACACTTTCTATATTGATTGTGTATGGTTCTCTTTGTTTTTTATCTTCTATATTAATAACAAATTCGTTTCCGTCATTTTTTATAGTAAGATTTTGAACTTCTGCTTCTTTCTCTTTTCTGCTAAATTCTATATATTTACCTTCATTGTCAAATACGTCTATGTCTATTTGATAATCCTCTGTTTGTATTGATGTTCTTACTGTTTGTTTTGCGTTTTCATATATAATTATTTTAGTTTCTTCACTTCCAATATTGTTTTTGTTGATTTCTTCAATCTTTTTATCTATATCAGATGTAAATTTATTTTTCAAATCAATTGGTTCTCCCAAATAGGGATTTGCCACATTGATGTATTCTTGTATATTTTCAATTCTTTTTAGTATTATTTCATCTTCTTTAATAGTTTCTAAAATTTTTATATAAATATTGTTTAGTTGCTCTTTTGTTATTGTTAGTGTATATGTGTTTACAAATACAGGTCTTTCATTTATTGTTATTTTCTGATTTTTCTGTTTTTCAAATCTTCCTGTTGATATATTTTCGCTTATTACTTTTGTATATTTCTCTTTCAATGTTTCTATTTCTTCTTCATTAAATTTAAAACTATCAAAAGCATTCTCACATTTCTTTATTTCTACTGGGACATTGTACCAATCTTCTTTTAGGATATCAGTTTTTTCAAAAAAACTTTCTATGTTATTTTCTTCTAATAGTAGATATTGATTAAATAAATCCGAAAATTTTATTCCATGATTATTTCCGTCTTGTATATATTCAACATTCATTGTTTGTTGATTGTCTTTTATCAATTTTACATTTTTATAATCATAATTACTTTGTTTGTCTGTTTGTCCCTCTATTGTTATTTTCAAATCATTTATTGCATTGTCTGTATTTTCGGATGTCGTTCCTATATTTTCTGTGTAATTTATTCTAACTTCAGTACTTTCTTCGTATTTACCATTAATAGCATCTTTATTTTCAAAGGTTTCTACTATTGTTTCTAAATTCTCAGCATTTTTTCCAAAATATTTCAAAAATAGAGTTTTGTTCGATTTAAACATATCTGTTAATAGGTATATTGCAACAAATGCAGCAAGCATAAGTATTATAAATATTGCTATTAAAATAATAATCATTTTCTTTTTTTCTTTTTTGGTCATCATATGTTTTTCCCCCGTTTATTTTTTTCTTAATCTTTGCTTTACTGATTCATATACTACTATTCCTGTTGATACAGATGCGTTTAGTGATGTTACTTTCCCTTGCATTGGAATTTTAACTAAAAAGTCGCAATTTTTTCTAACTTTTTCACTCATTCCGCTTCCTTCATTTCCTATTACAATCCCTAAAGGTCCTGTTAAATCTTGATTATAATAATAAGTATCTGTTCTAATATCTGTTCCGCAAATCCATAAACCTGCTTTTTTTAGTCTTTCTAGTGCATCTGATATATTTGTTACTCTTGCTATTTTCATATGTTCCACTGCCCCTGCTGACGTTTTATTTACTGTACTATTTACGCTGGCAGCTCTTCTTTTAGGAATTATAACCCCATGAACTCCTGCCGTTTCAGCTGTTCTTATTATTGAACCTAAATTGTGTGGATCTTCAATTCCATCTAATATTAATACAAATGGTTCTTCATTTCTAGTTTCCGCTTCATCTAATATATCTTCAATTTCACAATATTCAAATGGTGGTACTATTGCAATAACACCTTGATAGTTCGGTGTACTCGCCATTTCCTCCATTTGCCTTTTGTCTTTTTCTACTATTATTACTCTTTTTTCTTTAGCAACTGCAATTATCTTGTTTATTGAGCCATGTCTTTCTCCTTTTGTTATAAAGATTTTGTTGATATCTTTACCACTTTCTAGTAATTCGAGTACCGAATTTCTTCCTTCTACTTGATCATCAAAATTTCTTTCTTGTTTCATACTTTCTCTCCTTTTTTATTTGGGACATTTGGACATTTGGGGACGTTTCCTTTTGGACATTTTGTCCATTCTGGGACACATCTTCTTTAAAAATCGATGTTTTTTTGCTCCGTCCCCAAATACATCATTCATCATCCAATTTTAATACTGATAAAAATGCCTCTTGTGGGATTTCTACATTTCCTATTTCACGCATTTTCTTTTTACCACGTTTTTGCTTTTCTAATAACTTTTTCTTTCTTGTTATATCCCCACCATAACATTTTGCTAATACGTCTTTTCTCATAGCTGAGATTGTTTCTCTAGCTATTATTTGTCCACCTATCGCTGCTTGTAATGGTATTTTGAATAGTTTTCTTGGTATTACTGTTTTTAGCTTTTCTACCATTTTCTTTCCTCTGTCATATGCACTGTCCTTGTGCACTATAAAGCTTAGCGCGTCTACTGGTTCTCCGTTTATATGTATGTCTAGTTTTACTAAGTTTGATTTTTTGTATTCTTTGAATTCGTAGTCTAATGATGCATATCCTTTTGTTTTTGATTTTAGGTTGTCGAAAAAGTCATATATTATTTCGTTTAGTGGCATTTCATATATTAGTGTTACCCTGTTCTCGTCTAAATATTTCATATCTATGTATATTCCGCGTCGTCTTTGACATAGTTCCATTATGTTTCCTACATATTCTTTTGGTGTTAAGATGTTTGCTGTTACAAATGGTTCTTCTATATATGATATTTCTTGTTGTTTTGGTAAGTCCTCTGGATTATATAGTTCTATTACTTGTCCATCTGTTTTGTGTACTTTGTATATTACTGATGGTGCTGTTGTTATTAGTCCTAAGTCAAATTCTCTGTCCAGTCTTTCTTCTATGATTTCTAAATGTAGTAATCCTAAAAATCCACATCTAAATCCAAACCCTAGTGCGACTGATGATTCTGCTTCGAATTCTAGTGCCGCATCATTTAGTTTTAGTTTCTCTAATGCTTCTTTTAAATCTTCGTATTGACTTCCATCTATTGGGTATAGTCCACAATATACCATTGGTGTTACTTTTTTATATCCTTTTAGTGCTTGCTCTGCTGGATTGTTCTTTAATGTGATTGTGTCTCCTACGTGTATGTCTGATAGGTTTTTGACACTTGCTGCAATATAACCAACTTCTCCTGCTTTTATTTCATTTGTTGGCATATAGTTTCCTGGTAAGAAATATCCAACTTCTGCTACTGTGTAGTTTCTTCCAGTTGCCATTAGAGTAATTTCATCACCTACTTTTACAGTTCCGTCCATTACTCTTACATATGCAACAGCTCCTTTATAATTGTCATAGTATGAATCGAATATTAAGCATTTAGTTTTTTCATTTTCATTACCTTCTGGAGCTGGTAAATCAGTTACTATTCTTTCTAACACTTCTTCGACATTTAGACCTGATTTTGCAGATATGCAAGGTGCGTCTTCTGCTGGAATTCCTATTATATCTTCTATTTCGTTTTTTACTTCGTCTACTCTTGCATTTGGTAAATCAATTTTGTTTAATACTGGTAATATTTCTAGATTATTATCTATTGCTAAATATACATTTGCTAATGTTTGTGCTTCCACTCCTTGACTTGAATCTACTACTAATATCGCTCCATCACATGCAGCCAAACTTCTTGATACTTCATAGTTGAAGTCTACGTGCCCTGGGGTGTCTATTAAATTTAACGTGTATTCTTGTCCATCTTTTGCTTTGTATATCATTCTTACTGCTTGGGATTTTATTGTAATCCCTCTTTCTTTTTCGATGTCCATATTGTCTAATATTTGACTTTCCATCTCTCTTTTTGATAATACACCTGTCATTTCAATTAGTCTATCTGCCAATGTTGATTTTCCATGGTCTATATGCGCTATTATACTAAAGTTTCTGATGTGTTCTTGTCTATTATTCATATTTTTTACTTACGCCTTTCTCTCAATTTTTGCCAAATTTATTTTATCATACTATTTTTAAAATCTCAATAGTTTTCTAGACCATTATATAAATTATATACTTGTGTATACCCCATTTTAGCTAATTCTTTTTGAGCTTTTTTACTTCTATGACCTGTTGAACAATAAACTATTATTGCACTATCTTTATTCAATAGTTGTCTTTTAGCTCTAAGATATAACTCATATTCTGGTATAGATATCGCATTTTCGATATGCCCTTCATTATATTCTTGCGGACTTCTTACATCTACTACTGTTGCACCATTTGATTTCATCTTTTGTAACTCTTCTATATTTATATCATTCTTATTTATTGAACGATTCGAATTTCTCGTTATCATATTTTTGAATGTTTTCCACATATTCACACCCCCCTTCGACATTTTATTTCAAAATTCGCCTTATTTTAATTATATGCTAATTTGTTTTTTCTGATACTTATATTTCGAAAATATTTCACAAATATTTCAAGCTATTTTGCTACTCTCTGTTGGTTTCGACTTATTTTTACATATTTCTACTTTTTTAGTTCTATTTTGCTTATCTTTATTTCAATTTTGTTTCAAAATCGTTACATCTTTTTTAGTTATGTTACTATGTTTTTTTATTTTTTCACGTGTTTTGTTGTTGATAATTTACTGTGGAAACTGTGGATAACTTTGTGAATAACTTTAAATAGTCATTTGTAGTTCACAAGTTGTTCACAGTAGTCGTCGTTTAAAATAATCTTTTTTATGTTTATTTTGTTTATTGTAAAATTATGTGCACTGATGTTTTTGGGGACGGAGCAAAAAAACATCGATTAAAACTTTTTGGGGCAGTCTAAAAAATGTGGGAAAAGACGTTTTTGAAACAGTCCAAAGAAGTTTTAAAATAAAAAAACTGTTAAAGAGTTTGTCTTTTACTCTCTAACAGTTTTTAGCAATCTATTTTATTATAAAATAAATAATTGTTACTATTTCTAATATTGTAATAAATGGAAAACCAATTACAAAACCAAGTTTTTGGGTCTTGTGCCTAAAAGTATACATTCCTGCAATTGTACCAATTCCACCACCTAACCCAGTTATTATAAACAATGTTTTTTCCGGTATTCTCCATGCTCCTTTTTTTGCTTTTTGTTTATCAAGCCACATTATAAAAAATCCAATTAAATTTATCACAATAAAATATATTATTATATTTTGAATACTAAAAATTTCTTCAAAATTTATTTGATTTACTGGCATATTCACATTCTCCCTTCTGAATTTGATGAATTTTTCCTCTGTCCCAAAATACATCGATGTTTTTTTGCTCCGTCCCCAAATACATCAACCAAACAAGCTCATTTGATTGCTTTGGCTCATTCCTTTTAGGCAACCATAGTTTTTAAGTAAGTCTGTTACTGAGTTTCCTACTTTTGAACGTATTTTTAAGTCATCAATAGACATAAATTTTCCGTTCTTCTCTGGCTTTTTCTATACCTTCTGCTGCTACTGTTCCAAGTCCTGGTATACTGTTTAGTGGTGGTCTTATTTTGCCGTCTTCTACTAGGAATTTACTTGAGTGTGATTTGTATAAGTCCATTGGTAAGAATTCGAATCCACGTTCATACATTTCTAGTACTAATTCAAGTATTGCATACATATTTTTATCTTTTACTGTTGCGTTGTTTCCTTGCAAGTCTATTTCTTTCATTTTGTTTTTTACTTTTTCTTTTCCAAATATCATACAGTCACTGTCAAATTCGTCTGCTCTTATTGAGAAGTATGCTGCATAATATGCTAATGGTTGGTGTACTTTGAACCACGCTATTCTGAATGCGTTTGTTACATATGCTGCTGCGTGGGCTTTTGGGAACATGTATTTTATTTTTTCACATGATTTTATGTACCAGTCTGGTACGTTGTGCTCTTTCATCATGTTTTTGTATTCTTCCCATTTTGCGTGGTCTTTTAGTGCTTTTCCTTTACGTACTGTTTCCATTATTTTGAATGCTGGGTTTGGTGGTAGTCCCATTTTTATTAGATATATCATTATATCATCACGACAACATATTGCGTCTTGAAGTGTTACTGTTCCTGCTTCTATTAAGCTTTGTGCGTTTCCTAACCACACGTCTGTACCATGTGATAGTCCTGATATACGTATTAATTCGTCAAATGTTGTTGGTCTTGTGTCTACTAGCATTCCTCTTACGAATTTTGTTCCAAATTCAGGTATTCCAAAGCTTCCTACTTCTGAGTGTATTTGTTCTGGTGTTACTCCTAGTGCTTTTGTTGAACTGAATATTGACATTGTTTCTTTATCGTCTAATTGTATTTTTGTTGGGTCTATTCCTGTTATATCTTGCAACATTCTGATTACTGTAGGGTCGTCGTGCCCTAGTATGTCTAATTTCAATAGGTTTGCATCTATTGAGTGATAGTCAAAATGTGTTGTTACAATGTCAGAGTTTGGGTCGTCTGCTGGGTGTTGTACTGGGCAGAATTCGTATATTTCTCTTCCTTTTGGCACTACTATAATTCCACCTGGGTGTTGCCCTGTTGTTCTTTTTATCCCTGTACACCCTGCTGCTATTCTTTGTGTTTCTGCTCTATTTATTGGTATGTTTCTTTCTTCATAATATTTTTTTACATATCCAAATGCTGTTTTATCAGCTATTGTTCCTATTGTTCCTGCCTTAAATGTTGTTCCTTTTCCAAATATTACTTCTGTATATTTATGTGCTTTTGCCTGATATTCTCCTGAGAAGTTTAAGTCGATATCTGGTTCTTTATCCCCATTAAATCCTAAGAATGTTTCAAATGGTATATCCATTCCGTCTTTTGCAAGTTCAGCTCCACATTTTGGACATTGTTTATCAGGCAAGTCAAATCCGTTTTTACAACCATAGTCTGTAAAGTCTGAATATTTGCAGTTTGGACATCTATAGTGTGGTGGAAGTGAGTTTACTTCTGTTATTCCTGTCATATTTGCTACAAATGATGAACCTACTGACCCCCTCGAACCTACTATGTAGCCATCTTCATTTGACTTCCACACTAGTTTTTGTGCTATTATATACATAACGGAGAACCCATTTTTTATAATAGAGTCTAGTTCTTTGTCTAATCTTTCTTGCACTATTTGTGGCAAATTTTCTCCATATAATTCGTGTGCTTTGTCATATGCTATGTCTTTTATCGTTTGCTCACAACCAGGAATATGTGGTGGACATTTTTCTGGTGATATTGGGCTTATTTGGTCACACATATCTGATATTTTATTTGTATTTGTGACTACTACTTCATATGCTTTTTCTTCACCTAAGTAGCTGAATTCTTCTAGCATTTCTTCTGTGGTTCTTAAATATAGTGGTGCTTGATTGTCTGCATCTTGATATCCTTGTCCCGCTTCTAATATTCTTCTATAAATTTCGTCTTGTGGGTCCATAAAGTGAACGTCACAGGTTGCAACTACTGGCTTATTTAACTTTTCTCCGTAGTGATACTATTTTTCTATTGATGTCTCTTAGCCCTTCCTCGTCTTTTACTACTTCATTTCTTATTAAAAATTGATTGTTTCCTATTGGCTGAATTTCTAAGTAATCATAGAAATTTGCAATTTCCTCTATTTCTTCATCTGTTTTTCCAAGTTCTATTGCTTGATATAGTTCTCCTGCTTCACAAGCACTTCCTAAAATTAGTCCTTCTCTATATTTTTCTAGCAAGCTTTTTAAAATACGTGGCTTTCTATAAAAATAGTGTAAGTGTGATAACGAAACTAATTTATATAAGTTTTTTAGCCCTACATAATTTTTAGCTATTATTATTGCATGATATGTTTTTAGTTTTTTATATTCTTCTTTTTTTGCTTCTTCTGTTCTACTTACTTTGTCTATATCTTCTAGTTTCTCAGCTCCACGTTTTTTTAGCATATCAAGCATTACCTTGAATACTTTTACTGTTGTATCAACATCGTCTAATGCTCTATGTGCTACTTCTACTTTTATTCCTAAGTTTTCCGCGATTTTTCCTAATTTGTATTTTTTATATTCTGGGAATAAATCTTTCGCCAAGCTTAGTGTATCTAAATATGTATAATCAAATTTGTATCCCAAATTTTTTGCATTTTGTTTTAAAAATCCTACGTCAAATCCTGCATTGTGTGCAACTATTACAGAACCCTCAATAAATTCTAGTATTTTTGGAAATACTTTATCTATTGTTTCTGCGTCTTTTACCATATCATCTGTTATATTTGTTACTTCTGATACTCTTTGTGGTATATGCTTTTCAGGATTTACAAAACAAGCAAATTGGTCTATTACTTCTCCGTCTTTTAGTTTCATAATTCCGACTTCTGTTATCTTCTCAGTCTTTGCTGAAAATCCTGTTGTTTCTAAGTCTAGTACACAATATGTTGTGTCGATTGATTGTTTTTTTGCATTTTCAACTACTGGATTTTTGTCAGGTGCCAGATATGCTTCAACACCATATAATATTTTCATATCTGGGTTATCGTATCCAAGCATTTTATGTGCTTCTGGGAATGCTTGTACAACTCCGTGGTCTGTTATTGCAATTGATTTCATTCCCCATTTCATTGCTCTTTTTATTAAGTCTTTTGCTGATGTCATTGCATCCATTTGGCTCATTTGAGTATGCATATGTAGCTCTACTCTTTTTACTTCTGCATTGTCTTTTCTTATTTCTCTTTTTATTCCTTCTGTTTCTACAATTGTATTTGCCATAACTGTAAGTTCATTTGAGAATGTGTCCATGCTTGCTGTTCCTGCTAGTTTTATTCCTTTTGCTGATTGTATTCTTTTCATTGTTTTTTTAGCAGTTTCTTTGTTTAAGAAAGCTTTACAAGTTATCGTACTTGTCCCGTCATATAAGTCAAAACTAAATAATGTTTTACCTGATTTTAGGGTTCTATCTTCTGAATAGATTACTTCTCCTTGTAATGCTATTTTTCCGTCATCTACTCCTAGTTCTTCTACTTTTACTAAGTTTTCAGTTATATTCATTGATGTTCCAAGTATTAATGGTGTGTCTGGTGCTTCTTCTTCCTCTGGCATTTCTGGTATTTCTGCATTTGTTTCTATTATCGTATTTGCAATTACTGTTACATCTCCTGCATATGTATCTAATCCTGCTTTTCCAATTGCTTTTATCGCTTTTGCTTGCTTAATTTTTTCTATTATTTCTTGACCTTCTTTTAAGTCTTTTGCAAATGATTTTACTGTAATTGCTCCAGTTCCATCATATAAATCAAAAATAAGCATCCCTTTTCCTGATTTCGTTTCTCTAACTTCGCTTGTTATAATTCTTCCTTCTAAAGTTACTCTTCCGTCATTTGCAGTTATATCTTTTATATTGATATGCTTTTCTTTTGCTTTTGAAGGTTTTCCCATTATATATTCTTGTGGCTCGCTCATTTCTGGAATGTACATTTCGTCTTCTGGCATAGGTGGTATATATCCGTCTAAATCTTGTGGCATTTGATAATCTGGATTGTTGTACTCTGGTACTTCCGCTTCTTCCTTATTTTGATTTAGCATTTTGTTTTCTTCTTCAATGTGTGCTACTATTTGTTCTTCTTCTCTCTTTTGCCTTTCTTTTATTGCTTTTATGTCTTCTTTGTTTATCTCTTCTATTAACTCTATTTTGTAGTCTTTCCCAAATAGATTTTTTAGCACTTTTGCTAACTCTTGGTCTGTTTTTTTGGCTCTTAAAAAATCTGCACCTTTTATGTGCATTTTTATTGTTATTTCATTTTGATTTTCTTCTACATCACTTTTTAATAATAGCATTGGTTTTGTTAGTGGATATTTGTGTGCCATATATGCTATTATGTTTTTCCATTCTTCTTTTATTTTCTTTTTTGCTACTGCCTCATGATAGTTTATTTTGATGTCTGTACTGCTAAATTTAAATCTTTCTTGTAAAAATCTTTCAAAAAACCATATTTCTTTTATTTCTATATATTCGTCATAGTATAAAATGACTTCTAGTGTATTTGTTTTTTTGATTACATTTAGTGCTGTTACTTGTGCATATTTTATATTTGAGTTTGTGTTGTAGTCACTAAATATTTCTCCTATTTTTTTTACTTTTTCAGCCATTGTTTTTCTCTCCTTTTGTTTCTCATATTTTATACTATTTTTATGTTTTTATCAATGGTTTTGTAATAATATAAATAATCAACTATAAAATTTTTCGCAAAATAAATTCATATTTTTATAAATTTATTGTCATTTTATGCCGAAAAGCTGTAAATAAGAATAATTTCATTAGTTTAAATAGCTTGATAAGTTCTTACATTTGCTATCATTCTTTGTGCCCAAGAAAAATTGATGTTCCAAAACTTATATAATCACAATAAAAGAGTAACTTTTTCGAAATTTATTTCTTAAAAGCTACTCTAAAAACAGTTTTAAAATTTATTCCCTTTCGCTTTAGCTACTAACAAATAAATTTGTCTATTTTTATTTTATCGTATTTCTACGAAAGGACATAGTTTGTTTCTATATTATTTCTTCAATTTTCTTTATTTTTTCTTTTATTGTGTTTTCTTCTATATTGCCCATTATATAGTTATATATTTTTTCAGCACTTATCTTTATATTTATATATTTTTGTGCTTTTTGAAAGTAATTTTTATAATTATTTAAATTTTTATTGTCTGATTTTTCTTCAACTTCATAGTTATTTCTTCTATCTACTACAATATAATTAATTTTATTATTTTCCAAATTTGCTATTACTTTTGAAAAAGATTGCCTTGGAAATGCACACGAATATATATTAGTTTCTTTTATTTTCATTTCCCATACTCCCAATTCCTTTTCGCGCTTTGTCCAAGAAGACCAAAGGCCTTCTTGGTTTATAAATTACATTGGTATGTTTCCTGAACCTCCTGAACCGCCTGAACCGCCTGAAAAACCCCACGTCTCTTCTTCTCTGTCCGCTATTCTAGGTACTTCTTTTTCTGTGATATTAGATTTTAGACATATTACAGGACGTACGCCGTAGTAGTTGCCACGCTCGCGGCCGTAATCGGAATCGAACAAGCTGCCCAAGTTCACGACGACTTCGCCTCCGTCCTTAAGAACTCCGCCAACACAAAAGCCAGCATGGCCAGAGCCCGCAAAGACACTACGCGAAGCTAGCCAAAAATATGCTCTGTCTACATTTTCAAATAACATTTTATATGCTCTTGTATTTGTTAAATTTACTATTGGTTCTTCTCCTGAATTTACTGTATATGCATAGGCACTCACTGTTCCTGATACTGTAACTTGCTTTTCACCGTCTAGCCAACTTTCTGGTGTATAATGATTTGGAAAACTATATGATTCTCCATATTGTTTACTTCCCCACCACCACCAGTTTGGAACTTTATTAAATTGTTTAATTTTCTCGTCTGTTGTTATTCCTGTTATTTCATTTATATCAGTTAATTTTACACTTCTTGCTTCTCCATATTCTGTTGTATATAAACTACACAAATCATTTAATACTGTTTCTGCATTTATATACCCTTTCGCTCCTTCTAAGTGTAAATATGGGTCTTCTTCTCCGTTATTACTTTTCATTGGTCTTCCAGATATTAACTTTATTCCACCTGTTGCACTATCTTTTCCTAACACTCTCCAATTCAATTGATTTTTTGAAGCTTCGTATATTTGGTCTGTATCGTATCCTGTATCTACTGCATTTGCTCTTTTACTTCCTGATGTTGGATTTTTGTAATCCACATAATCTCCTATGTGTAAATGTTCTGGGTCTGTACAATTTCCATTTTCATTTGTGCAGTTATCTGCTACTGCTTTGTCATACATTTGTACTAATGTTAATCCACCAGCTGCTGAACCTAATTCTCCAAAATCAATTTCAATTCCGCCTATTGTTATTACATCTACTGGATTTTCTTCGTCTGTTAATTTTGCTACTTCCTCTGCTGTTAATTTTCCTTGAGCACTTAATTCTGAGATTACTTCTGTTCTTGTTCTTCTTGTTCCATTTGTGTTTTCTGCCATTGCGTTTTCTGCTACTGCCATTCTTACATAGTCTTTTACTTCTCCGCCTCTTGTTGCTTCTTTTGCTAATACTGCTTTTGTTAATACTCCGTTGTCTCCTGTTAGTGTTGCTATTGCTACACCTGCTAATATTAGTAATACGATTATTGTTATTACCAGTGCTATTAGCGTAATTCCGTTTGCTTTGTTTCGTTTCATTTTTTCAAAGCTCCTTTCTTTTTTCTTTTGTTATCGTTTACTATCTTTCATATTCATATTCTTGATTTTGTTTTATAGCACTTATAACATTTTCATTTTACACATAATTATGTAATTGGTCAATACACTCCGTTGTTTTTTTATTACAATTTCATTACAGAATTATGTTTATTTTCATGTTCTCAAAAAGCCACATTAATATTTGATATGAATTCTTAATTTTTATTTTTTATCCTGTAACACATTTTTATATTTCTCATATTATATATCATACAAAGGAAAAACAAAAGAAAACATAATTGTTTTAATCGAAAGGGGGTCTAGACTATGCCAGAAAACAGAGGATGCGGTGGATTCGGATTTGGTGGTGACTGCTGCTGGATTATAATCCTTATATTATTACTTTGCTGTTGTTGCGGTGGCGACAGAGGTTGCGGTTGCTAATCTTTAAAGCAAAGAAAAAATTGCCAAAGGGGACGGTCCTTTTTGGCAATTTTTTATTCCTGCTAATCTGCCAGCAGGGACGGACCTTCCTGGCAGATTCCTGCCAAAAAGGTCCGTCCCCTTTGGCAGGATCTTTTTAATTTTTAATTTTTCTGATTATTGCTATTATAATAATTAAAAGTGCTATTGTTCCTGCAATACAGCTAATTACTGTAGCTATATTTTTTTGCAACTCTTGTTTTTTTGTTTGTTCTTCTTTTACTTTTACTTCTTCGTCTACCAAGCTTTTATTTACTGTTAGTTGATATGTTGCAACATTGTCTCCATTATGTTCTGAAACTAAAATTGTAATTAGATTTTCTCCTTCTTTCAAGTTGTTATTTCCTATTACTTCTGTTTCATAATAACTTTCAGTTGTTGTAGCTTCTATTGGTAGACTTGTTTCTTCTCCTATGTATTTTACTGTATATTCATATTTTTCAGTATTAAATTCAGGTGATATTTCTGCTCCTTCAATTTTTAGACTTTCTATTCCTTCTGGCATATCTTCATCTTCTATATTTCTTGTACTTTTTGATGTAGTACTTTTGGTGCTATTACTAACGTTTGTTTTGTTTGTACTTGTATTTGCTCCATATGATATATTTCCTATTGTTATAATAATTATCATTATTATAGCTACTGCTAATTTATTTATTTTCATTATTTTATCTTCCCTTCAATACAAAATAGATGTGTCCCAAAGTGGACAAAATGTCCAAAAGGAAACGTCCCCCATGGACATTGAAAAGGATATCATTTTTTGCTTTTTTAGTCAATATTTTTTTCGACATTTGTTTACACTTTTTGCATTAAATGATATACTAAATTAAATATAAAAAATGGAGGCAAAAGATGATTGATTTACTTTCTCCTGTTGGAGATTTTGATAGTTTAAAGGCTGCTGTGCAAAATGGTGCAGATAGTGTTTATTTTGGGGCTAATTTGTTTAGCGCTAGGGCTTTTGCTCATAATTTTAATTTAGAAGAATTAGAAAAAGCAATTTTATATGCAAAACTACGTGGTGTAAAAACTAATTTAACTTTAAACACACTAATTAAAGATTCGGAATTTGATGATGCTATTAGTTTAGCAAGTAAAGCTTATGAGTTTGGTATAGATGCTATAATTGTTCAAGATTTAGGGTTAGCAAAAAAATTAATAGAGTTGTTTCCTGAGCTTCCAATTCATGGCAGTACACAGATGACTGTGCATAATTTGAATGGTGCTTTAGAGTTACAAGAGCTTGGTTTTAAAAGGGTTGTTCTTTCTAGAGAACTTTCTGCTAATGAAATTGAATATATAACTAAGAACTCTGATATTGAAATAGAATGTTTTGCACATGGGGCATTGTGTATTTCTTATTCTGGACAATGCTTATTTTCAAGTATGCTTGGCGGTCGTTCTGGAAATCGTGGCAAATGTGCAGGTCCTTGTCGTTTGCCTTATGAATTGCTTGAAAATGATAAAAAAATAGATTCTGGTTATTTGCTTAGCACAAGGGATTTATGTAGCTTGGATTTTATCCCTTTCTTTATTAAAGCAGGTGTTAGCTGTTTAAAAATTGAAGGAAGAATGAAGTCTCCTGAATATGTTGCAACAGTAACTAGAATTTATAGAAAATATATAGATTTAGCTTTATCTGATAAAGATTATGTAGTTGAAAAACAAGATAGAAAAGAATTAATGCAAGTTTTTAACCGTGGTATGTCTTCTACTGGTCATTTGGATAATCTTGAAAATAAACATTTAGTTTTTAAAGAAAAACCTAACAATATGGGATTGTATTTAGGAACTGTGTCTAAGTTTAATAAAAATAAAGGATATATTACTTTAACCTTAAAAGAACCTATCTGCGTTGGAGATACTGTCTCTTTACAAAATGAAACTGGAAGTTATACTGTTTCTGAACTTATGGTTAATAATAAAAATATTACAGAGACAAAGGTCGGTCAAATTGTTACTATTGGAAGAATGAAAGGTAATATTTCTGCTGGAGATAAAATTTATAAAATGTCTTCTAAAGATTTATCCATTAGAGCTAAAGAAAGTTATAGAAAAGAAAATAGAAAAATTCCTTTAAATTGTAAGGTTGTCATCAAAAAGTCAAAACCGATTTCTATAAATATTACCTCTGCTTGCAATTTGGTAGAATATAAAAATTTGTCTCTAACTTGTTCTTTAGATGTTATGCCAGAAGAAGCAAAAAATAGGCCTTTAGATGCTGAAACTATAATAAGCCAAATTTCAAAAACAGCTTCTACACCATATGAATTCAAAAACATCAAAGTAGATTTAGATGATAATGCTTTTTTGCCAAAGCTAAGTACTTTAAATGAATTAAGACGAATTGCTCTTGAAAATGTGGAAAATTTTGCAACATCAAAAATTCATAGAAATCTGCCACCTAAAATTGAGATTGCTTCAAATGAGCAAAAAAATGCGGAAGTGCTAGAAGAAATGAGAGCTTTTAAAACATCTTCAACAAAAACTAACGGTTATAAAATTACCGTGCTTTTGAACTTATTGAACTTAGATTTTGATTATTCAAAACTTGAAAATATAGATGATGTTTATATTCCTTTAAAATATTTTACAAACAGAAAATATGATAATATTTTGAAAATAATTAGTCAAAGGTTTGATACTTATGTGTATATGCCAACAATCGTTAAGGGTAATTACAAAAATCTTTTATATGCAAATATTGAAATGGCTATTCAGAAATATCAAATTAAAGGGTTTGTAATTTCTAATATTTGTAATGTAAAATTATTGCATGATTTATTTGAAGATTTGGACCAAAATTTTAAGATTGTTACAAATTATACTTTTAATGTGTTCAATTCTCACTCTGTATTGGAGCTGAAAAAGCTTGGCGTTAGTAGGTTTACTTTGTCTCCTGAATTGGATAAAGCAACTATTGATGCTCTTGGAAATTTTGGTTATTTACAAAAGGAGTTAATCGTTTATGGCAGAACTCCTGTGCTTAATATGAGTTATTGCCTTCTTGGCTGTACTAATAAATGCTATCCTGATTGTAAAACTAGGTGTACTTCAAATAATAGATATTATTTAAAAGATAGGTTGAATATGAAGTTTCCTATTTTGCCTGATAATATTCAGACTGTTACTACTGTTTATAATAGCAAGGTTACTTCTGTTGTTCCTTCTGATTTTAATATTGATTTTGCTAGAATTGATGTTTTATATGAAAGCGTTGATGAGATTAATACTATTGTTCAAACTGTTAGAAATGGTAAGAGGTTTGAAGGTAAGGATTTTACTAATGGAAATTTAAACAGAAAAATTTAAATATTTAGTTATTTAATTATAAAAGAAGAAGAATTATATCATTCTTCTTCTTTTATATATTATATTTTTTAAATTTGCCTACTACTCAAATCAATTATCAAATCCATATTATCATCTTTAGCGGCCTTATTCTTTCTAATTGCACCACACTTTTTACATCTAAAAACAATAACATATCCCTTCTTTGGGCTAATCTCTAAACTAACTGGCTCCAAATCTCCGTGGCATTCTTCTTGTCTGTCTCCTGGATTTTTGTCAACATGTTTAGAGTGCAAACAGTGTGGACAATGGTTTCTACAAGAGTATTCTAGTTTTGGTACTTTTCTTTTGCAGTTGTCACATATAAACTCTTCATCTATTTCTGTGAAATTTCTACTTTCCATTTTATTTTCCTTTCAAAAACCTGCCATCAGGGACGGTCCTATTTGGCAGATTCGTGCCACTAAGGTCCGTCCCCAGTGGCAGGTTTTTAATATTTAAAATTTCCGCCACCCATGAATTCTTTTAGCAATGAATTTGTTGGTACATATTCAGGTGGTATCTCTCTTATATATTTAAGCATTTCCAAAAGTCTTTGAGCTTCTGCAAATTCAGGCTCATCTTGAGTTATCTCTTCAAGCACTGGTTTTGCTATATTTTTTAGTACTCCCAACTCATAAATCAATGATGTATTAAATATTGCATCTGCGGATTCTTGGAATGGGAATATATTTTCCACTTCTCCTTTTCCTACACTTGGCCAGCTTTCTATTGTACGTTTTGCTGAATATCCCCTAAATTGATAATCTCTTACTATTCTTCTTATTAGTCGTATGTCTGCTGCTGATATTTTTGTATATCTATCCATATTTAATACTTTTAACGCGCTTATGTATATTTTAAATTTTTGCTCTGGTGCTATTTTACTTGTTAGTTTGTCATTTAGACAATGTATTCCTTCTATTACTAGCACTTCATCTTCATGAAGTTTTATTTTATTACCATTGTACTTCTTTGTTCCTTCAATAAAGTCAAATTGTGGCATTTCAACTTCTTCGCCATTTAAAAGTCTAGTCAAATGGTCATTAAATAGCTCTAAGTCTATTGCTTCAATACATTCAAAATTATATTTACCATTCTCATCTTTTGGATTGTCTTTTCTTTCTACAAAGTAGTTATCTACTGATATTGTTACTGGTTTTATTTTATTTATTCTTAATTGTATTCCTAGTCTTTGGGCAAATGTTGTTTTTCCTGATGATGATGGTCCTGCTATTAATATCATTTTTATTTTTCTGTCTCTTGCTATTTGGTCTGCAATATTAGCAATTTTCTTTTCATGTAAAGCTTCATCTAACATTATTATGTCTTTTATTTTGTCTTCTTCCACAGCATAATTTAGTCTATATACTGTATTTATGTGTAATATTCTGTGAATATCATTGTATTCGTGAAGTGCCCATTTTATCTTTTTGTTTTGGATTACTACTGGCATTTTTTCTGGATTTTCTTTTCCTGGATATCTTAATAATATTCCAGCTTTGTATTTTATTACTTCAAATAACTTAATTGCATTTGTATTTGTTGCAAGTATGCCATAACAATAATTGAAGTAATCTTCACAGTAGTTCATATGAATTTCTTGGTTTGTTTCTAATTCATATTGAACTTTTCCTCTTAATGTATTTTCTCTTTCAAAAAATTCTGCTGCTTCTTCTCTTGTCATTATTTTTTCTGTTATTGGCACACTTCTTTTTACTAAGTCTCGCATTTTATCATTTATTCGTTTAACTAATTCGTCTGTTACTTCTATCTTTCCTAAGTCACAATATATAGCATTTGTTAATTGATAATTTACTGCTGTTTCGTTATCAGGGTACATTTCTCTTAGAACTTTTGCTAGCATAAATATTAGTGTTCTTTTATATACTCTAATTCCTTCTTTTGTAGCCATATCAATTAATTTGATTTCTCCATCTTCATCTATCTTTTTATCTAAACTTACATATCTATTGTTATATACTGCTAACATTATTTGATATCTGCTTTTTTCTATCTCTTCTTTGAAAGCTTCCTTTATTGTTTCATTATTATTTATCTCTAGTATTTTATCTTGATATTTTATTTTCATCATATCATTACCTCCTTGTTTATTTATGTTTAACTTTTGTTACCGTTGCTTTCTTATTTTATCCTAAATTTCTGCATAAGTCAAATTTTTGTGATATTTTTGGGGACAGAGCAATGATGTTTTTGGGGACGGAGCAAAAAAACATCATTTGGTTATATATTTGTTTTTTCTTGGATATACTTAAACTAACATATGTTTTTAGGAGGTATTTTATGAATTTAGATAAGATAAATTTTATTTTAAATAATAATGAAAAATGTGATGTTTTTTGCGATAATAGATGTGTTTGGATTCAAAGTGTTGATGAAGCTAGCCAAATGGCTAAGGTTGGCTTTGTTGATAATTTTGAAGAGCGTGATGTTCCTATTTCTGATTTAAGTCTCTGATGTTTTTGGGGACGGAGCAAAAAAACATCAATAAAATTCCTACACTAACTCCTAGTGTATCAATCATAACATCAGTTATCATTGCACTTCTTCCAGGAATAAAAAGTTGATGTATTTCGTCTGAGCTTGCATATATAATTCCGGTTATTAAACTTATTGCAATTCTATAAAATTGCTTTATTTTATATGTATTCATCAATAACATCATTAATATTCCCACTACCATATATATTGAAAAGTGGGCTAATTTTCTTATTACTTTTTCTATTTTTCCCAAAACTTCTTCTTGTTTATTTTTATCTAGTTCTTGAATTTTCTTAACATTTTTAGTTACTGCTGTTGTTATTTTTCTACTTATTCCACTTGATTTTTCTCCATTTTGATTGGAAAATCTAAATATTTGAAAAAATGTTAATATAAGCAAAATTATAAGTATTGCTCTTTTTATATTTGTATTCATATTTTCTTTTCTCCATTGTTATAAATTTTTGTCACAATTGTGATAAAACAAGGTATTTATCGATACCTTGCTTATTTTTTATATTTCTATATCTTCATTATCTAAGACTTTTTGTGCATTTTGTGTTGTAAGTTGTTCTAATTCTTCTTCTGAAATTATTTTTCTCAGTTTTTTTAGGATCTTAGGCATTTTAGGATAAACTTGTTCTACTGTATGCACATCTGAGCCAAAAAATTGAATTAATCCTTCTTTTAATAATTTTTTTTGAGTTTTCTGTGCTTTTTTCCCATACATTCCAATGCTACTACCATAGTTTGATTGAAATAAAGCTCCCATATCTGCTAACTCTTGTACATATTCTATGTTTTCTTTGACGTATTTATATCTTTCAGGATGTGCAATTATTGGTACATATCCTTTTTCTATTAACCTAAATACTATTTCTTTTGCGTCTATTGGTTTATTATTCATTGGCAATTCAAACAGCACATATTTTGAATTGTTAATTGTTGATGCTTTTTTTTCAGCTATCAATTCTGTCATTTGATTTGTTATATATATTTCACTTCCAAGGTATAATTCTATACCTTGGATATTTTCTTTTACTTCATTTATAAGTTTTGTTCTTTGTTCTTCATCTGCTTCATAATATCTTTCTATATAATGTGATGTTGATATTATCTTTGTAAATCCCGCTTTTTTAGCTTCTTTTATCATATCTATTGTCTCATCTAAACTTCTAGAACCGTCGTCTATATTAGGCAATATATGTGAATGAAAATCTATCATATTTTACCACCTTCATACTACTTCGTATCTTTATTCTCTTTCATTTCCTTTTCTTTGTTAATCATCTCAATTGCCCTATTTACTTGTTCGTCCATTCTAGCTTCACGCTTATAATTTGTTGTTGTTCTTGAAGATTTTTCTGTTGAAGCATAGTAATATGTATCATTATATTTTTTCCCTGATACTGGAATTTTATTATATACTATTCCTGCAATATTTCCGCCAACATTTTTTATATCTTTTACAACTTTTGCTAAGTCTTCTTTTTGTGTTTGATTATGTGATGTAACCACAATTGTTGAATCTACTATTCTAGATAGAATTACAGAGTCTGTAACTAATTTTGATGGTGTACTGTCTATTATTATTAGATCACATTGTTTTTTCAAATCTTCTAACATATCAAGCATTCTTGTTGTTACTAATAGTTCTGATGGGTTTGGTGGAATATTTCCTGCTGGCATTACACATAAATTCGGAATTTCTGATGTTCTTATGTATTCTGACCAGTGCATTTGATTTTCTCCACTCATCCCTGATAAATAGTTTGATAGTCCTGGGCTTGGCAATACTCCAAATATATTATATTGTCTACCCTTTCTCATATCTGCATCTATTAGTATTACTCTTTTTCCAGCTTGTGCAAATGTTACAGCTAAGTTTGATGCTACCCAGCTTTTTCCTTCTCCTGGCATTGTTGATGTTACTAATAATGTTTCTAGTTTCTTATTTGAGTTCATAAATTGTATGTTGGTTCTTAGTGTTCTAAATGTCTCAGAAACAGGAGATTTTGGGTCTCTATGTGCTATTAATTCTTTTTTTATCATTATCTTCTGCCTCCTTTACGTTTTGTTTTTCCTCTTTCTTCAGCTATATCATATATTGGTATTGATGCTATTACAGTTAATCCTGTTACTTTTTCTATATCTTCTGTTGATTTTATTGTTGTGTCTAACATGTTTAATAGCAATACATACATAAACGCAACTACTATTCCTGCTGCTGCAAATATTACAACATCTTTTGTATGGTTTATGTCTGTCTCTTATACACATCTCCGAGCCCACGAGACATCTCAGGATCGCGTATGCCGGCTTGTGCTTGAAAAGGGGGGGGGGGGGGGGGGGGGGGGGGGGGGGGGGGGGGGGGGGGGGGGGGG
>CANBES010000021.1 GCA_947367845.1 uncultured Clostridium sp.
AATTCTTTAATTTTTTTCTGGAAAGAGTTCACACTTGCTGTGGAAGGGTGCCAGAAAAAGATTTTAGAATTTCTTTTCTTATGTAAGGAACCGAAGAATTTATGAAAAATATAAAATAAGAATTTGCCCGTGAACATTACTTTTTATATAAACTTACAAATTCTAAATTTCACTCCATTCAAGCAAGCAATATAAAAATCAACACATATATGCTCAGAGGCAGGGGCAGAAGGTTTGCAAAGTTGAAGAAAAGTGTCCCCATTGGCAGGAAATATAAAAAATTGCCAAAAGGTCCGTCCCTTCTGGCAATTTTTATTTTATTCTAAGAATCCTTTATAGTGTCTCATTGCTAATTGAGATTCTAATTGTTGAACAGTTTCTAACGCAACTCCTACAACGATTAGTATTGATGTACCACCAAATGCAATATTTAGATTTGTAAATCTTAATAACATTGGAAGTATAGCAATTACTGCTAAGAATAGTCCACCAAAACATGTTAATTTTGATATGATTGATGATAGATATTCTGTTGTTGGTTTTCCAGCTCTAATTCCTGGAATAAATCCACCATTTTTCTTAATATTGTTTGATACTTCTGCTGGATTAAATGTTGCATAAGTATAGAAAAATGTAAATGCTACGATTAGTAGTAAATAAACAAGTGCATTTGCTAGAGAGTATCCCCATCCTACACTTGATGTTGATGTAGCGATTGAGAATTTATATAGTCCAGCTAAAAATCCTGTTTGATTTGCTATATCTTGTACAAATATTTGTATAATCATAGCTGGGAATGTCATAAAGCTGCTTGCAAAGATTACTGGCATTACTCCTGCCATAGCAAGTTTTAATGGAATGTGTGTACTTTGTGCACCAACCATTTTTCTTCCTACTACTTTTTTAGAGTATTGTACTGGAACTCTTCTTTCTGCTTGTTGTACAAATACAACTCCTGCAACTAATATGATTGCTCCAACTATAACTCCGATTGCAGTTAGTAATCCTGTTGTGCTAAATCCTGTGCTTGTCATTATTAGATTCCAAACTGTTACTACTCCGCTTGGTAATCTAGATATAATTCCTATGAAAATTAATAATGATATTCCATTACCAATTCCCTTGTTTGTGATTTCTTCACCTAACCACATTAGTACTGATGTACCTGCTACAAGTCCTGTTACTACTAGTAGCCCTGTTAAGAATGTGTTGTCTACAAATATTCCTGTAGATTTGTATGATAGATAAATACCTATACCTTCTACAATAGCAAGTATTATTGTTAAGAATTTTGTATACTTATTTATCTTCTTTCTTCCTTCTTCTCCACCTTCTTTTGTTAATTTTTCTAAAGATGGAATTATCATTGCTAATAATTGAATAACAATTGAAGCTGTTATGTATGGACTTATTGTCATTGCAAAAACAGAAAATCTTGAGAAAGCTCCTCCTGATATCATGTCTATTAATCCTGCAATTCCGTTTGTTCCCCCCATAGCTTCATTTAATGCTACACTATTTACTCCTGGTACTGTTATATAGCATCCTAGTCTGAATATTACTATTAATAACAATGTGTATAATAATCTTTTTCTTACATCAGGTGTCTTTAACGCGTTTTTTATTGTTTTAAACAATTAAATCACCTCTGCCTTTCCGCCTAAAGCTTCGATTTCTTCTTTTGCTTTTGCTGTAAATCTTGTAGCTTTAACATTTAATTTTTTCTCTAATTTTCCTGTTGCTAATACAACTATACCATCATTGATTTTTCCAATAATTCCTTCTTCTAATAGACTTTCAGCTGTAACATCTGTTGCTTTTGATTTATTTAACATTTTGAATGTTACTTCTGTATAAGTTTTAGCATGAATATTTGTAAATCCTCTTTTTGGTAATCTTCTATATAATGGTGTTTGACCTCCTTCGAATCCTCTTCTTACGCCTCCACCACTTCTTGCTTTTTGTCCTTTATGACCTCTTCCAGATGTTTTTCCGTTTCCAGAAGCCATACCACGACCTACTCTATTTCTTTTAACTTTTTTTGCAGTTGGTTTTAAATCGTCTAATTTCATTTGAGCTTGCACCTCCTCTTCTTTTATTTGTATTTTCTTATAAAATCTCTTCTACTTTTTTACCTCTTTTTTTAGCTACGCTTTCAAGTGTTTGCATTGATTTTAATCCTTCAATTGTAGCATAAACAACGTTTCTTGGATTGTTTGTTCCAATAACTTTTGTTCTGATGTTTTTATATCCTGCAAGCTCTAATACTGGTCTAACGCTTCCTCCAGCGATAACTCCAGTACCGATAGCAGCTGGTTTTAACATAACTTTTGCACTACCAAAAGTTCCAACAAATTCGTGTGGTACTGTTGTTTCAACAATTGGTACTTCTACTAAATTCTTTTTAGCTTCTTGGATTGCTTTTCTGATAGCATCTGGAACTTCAGCTGCTTTACCATTTCCAACTCCAACATGACCGTTTTCGTCTCCAACAACTACTACTGCACTAAATCTAAAAGTTCTACCACCTTTAACAACTTTTGCAACTCTGTTGATAGCAACAACTTTTTCTTTTAATTCATTTCTTTCTTCCATGAGTTTTTGTTTTTCCTCCTTCTTCTTATATGTCAAGGGACACATCTTTGCTTTTTAGCCTATTCACTGTGGTTCAAGGAATGTCCCTTCCCCTTGTGAATATGTGATTACCCTATATTTATTATTCTTTTAAAATTAGAATATTAAACCGCCTTCTCTTGCAGCTTCTGCTAATTCTTTAACAACTCCGTGATAAATGTATCCACCACGGTCGAATACTACTGTTGTAATTTTTTTATCTGCTGCTTTTTTAGCAATTAATGTTCCTAATTCTTTTGCTGCTTCTTTATTAGCATGTTTTGTTTTTACATCTTTATCTAATGTTGAAGCTGCAACTAATGTTTTTTCTGCAACGTCATCAATTATTTGTACGTATAGATTTGTATTACTTCTATATACGCATAATCTTGGTCTTTCAGCTGTTCCAGATATTTTTCTTCTTACTCTAGCATGTCTTCTTGTTCTTTCCATTTTTCTATCTGTTTTCTTAACCATTTCTATTACTCCTTTCTTCAAATTGAGTTTCTTATTTCGATTTTAATTCAAAGTGATAAGATGTGCATTTTTGTAAATTAATAAAGCTGAAGGTGTACGTTTGTACATCGAAGTTTTATTAATGAAACAAAAATGTGCAGATTATTGATTTCAATTAAAATCCTATTTACCAGTTTTACCCTCTTTACGTCTAATAACTTCATCAGCATATTTAATACCTTTACCTCTATAAACTTCAGGTGGTCTTTTAGTTCTTATAACTGCTGCTGTTTGCCCAACTAATTCTTTATCAATTCCTTTAACAATAATTGTGTTAGCGTTTGGAACATCAAAAGTAATTCCTGCTGGTGCTTCGAATAATACTGGATGTGAATAACCTAATGTTAAATTTAAGTTATTTCCTTGTTTTGCAACTCTGTAACCAACTCCATTAATTTGAAGTTCTTTACTAAATTCGTTAGTTACACCAATTATCATATTATTAATTAAAGTTCTAGTTAAACCATGTAAACTTCTGTTAGCTGGTTCATCATTTACTCTAGAAACTTCAATTGTGTTATCTTTCATTTCTACAGAAATATTTTTATGTATTTCTCTTTCTAATGTACCTTTTGGTCCTTTTACAGAAATATGTTTTCCGTCTATTTTAATTTCAACACCATCTGGTACTATAATAGCTTTATTTCCTATTCTTGACATCTCAATTTTGTCCTCCCTTCTTATTTATTACCAAACGTAAGCTAATACTTCTCCACCTACGCCTAACTCTCTAGCTTGTTTATCTGTTTTTAAACCTTTAGATGTAGAGATTATTGCTATACCTAATCCATTAAGAACTTTAGGTAATTCATCTTTAGATGCATAAACTCTTAATCCTGGTTTACTAATTCTTTTTAATCCATCGATAACTCTAGTTCCTTTTTCATCATATTTTAAAGTAATTCTGATGATTCCTTGAGTTTCATCTTTTATTTCTTCAAAAGATTTTATATATCCTTCGTTGAATAATATTTCAGCAATACCTAGTTTCATGTTAGAAGCTGGGATATCAACTGTTTTATGTTTTGAACTATTTGCATTTCTAATTCTTGTTAACATATCTGCTATTGGATCTGTAATGTTCATTTATTACGTACCTCCTTTTCTTTCTTTTCTTCTTTATTTTTACCAGCTTGCCTTTTTCACTCCAGGAATTTCACCCTTATGAGCTAATTCTCTAAAGCATACACGGCAAATACCATATTTTCTAATATAAGCATGTGGTCTACCACATAATTTACATCTATTATATTCTCTAGTTTTGTATTTTTGTGGTCTAGCTTGTTTTACTTTCATTGAAGTTTTAGCCATAGTTTTACTCCTTTCCTTTGACTAATTAATTTTTAAAAGGCATACCTAAAAGTGTTAATAACTCTTTAGATTCTTCGTCTGTTTTAGCTGTTGTTACAAATATAATATCCATACCTCTTAATTTATCAACTTTATCATATTCGATTTCTGGGAATATCAATTGTTCTTTAATACCCATAGAGTAGTTACCTCTACCGTCAAAAGAATCTTTTGAAACTCCTCTAAAGTCTCTAACTCTTGGAAGAGCTACATTGAATAATTTGTAAGCAAAATCATACATTTTATCTGCTCTTAAAGTTACTTTACATCCAATGTTTACACCTTCTCTTAATTTGAATGCTGCTATTGATTTTTTAGCTTTTGTTACAACCGGTCTTTGACCTGTTATAATGCTTAAATCGTTCATAGCATTTTCTAAAGCTTTAGGATTTTCTTTTAAATCTCCTAATCCTATATTTATTACGATTTTATCAAGTTTTGGAACTTGCATAACTGATTTATAATTAAATTTTTTCATTAATGCTGGGATTACTTCGTTTTGATATTGTTCTCTTAATTTTTCCATTATGTATTAATCCTCCTTTCTTATCTTATTTTAATTTTGCTCCGCATTTTTTACAAACACGTACTTTTTCTTCTTTTTCTACACTATATCCAACTTTTGTAGTTTTTCCACATTTAGGGCATACTACGTTTACTTTTGCAGCTGGGATAGCACATTCTACTGATATTATTCCGCTTTCTTCGCCTTGTTTTCTAGCTTTAACGTGTTTTTTTCTAACGTTTACACCTTTAACAATGACTTTATTTGTTGCTGGGATAACTTCTAAAACTTCTCCTGTTTTACCTTTGTCGTTTCCTGATAAAACTTGGACGTTGTCTCCTTTTCTTATTTTCATTGAGACTTTACCTCCTTTTTTCTATTTTTTATTGTTATGTTTTCTATTAATTTTATAAAACCTCTGGAGCTAGTGAAAGAATTTTCATATACTCTTTTTCTCTTAGCTCTCTTGCAACAGGACCAAAGATACGTGTTCCTTTTGGTGTTCCGTCTTCTTTAATTATAACTGCTGCGTTTTCATCAAATTTTACATATGAACCATCTGGTCTTCTTAAACCTTTTTTAGATCTTACTATAACAGCTTTAACAACATCACCTTTTTTAACAACTCCACCTGGTGTTGCTGATTTAACAGATGCAACTATTACGTCTCCTATGTTAGATGTTTTTCTATAAGAACCACCTAAACATCTGATACACATAATTTCTTTTGCTCCTGTGTTGTCTGCTACTTTTAATCTTGTTTGTTGTTGAATCATTATGGTTTCTCCTTTCTATTTAATTATAGCTTTTTCTACAACTTCAACTACTCTCCATCTTTTATCTTTAGAAAGTGGTCTTGTTTCCATTACTTTTACTTTGTCACCTATTTGGCATACATTTTCTTCATCATGTGCTTTTAATTTATATGTTCTTTTTACAGTTTTTCCATAAACTCCGTGTCTAACACTTGTTTCAACAGCTACTACAACTGTTTTATCCATTTTGTTAGATGTTACTGTTCCAACCATAACTTTACGAAGATTTCTTTCTTCCATTTAGATTTCTCCTTTCTTGGCTAAGCTTTTGCTTCAGCTATTTTTCTCTCTGTTAATACAGTATTTATTTTAGCTATATCTTTTTTAACTTCTTTTATTTTCATTGGATTATCTAATCCGTTTGTAGCTAAACTAAATTTTAATTTGAATAATTCTGTTTTTAGTTCACCTAATTCTTTTTCTAAATCTGGTGAAGACATTTCTCTTATTTTATTTATCTTCATCATTTTCACCTACCTTTTCAGTTTCTCTTGCTACAAATTTTGTTTTGTTAGGTAGTTTGTTCATAGCAAGTCTTAAGGCTTCTCTTGCAGTTTCTTCTGGTACACCTGAAATTTCAAACATTACTCTTCCTGGTTTTACAACTGCTACCCAATATTCTGGAGCACCTTTACCTTTACCCATACGAGTACCGATTGGTTTTGCTGTTATTGGTTTGTCTGGGAATATTTTAATCCAAACTTTTCCACCTCTTTTAATATAACGAGTCATAGCAATTCTGGCTGCTTCAATTTGATTTCCTGTAACTAAAGCTCCTGTTACAGCTTGTATTCCGTATTCTCCCTCTGTAACTTTATTTCCTCTTGTTGCTTTTCCTCTCATTCTACCTTTTTGCATTTTTCTATGTTTTGTTCTTTTTGGCATTAATGGCATTATTTGTTTCCTCCTTCCACTGGTCTTTCTGGAAGAACTTCTCCTTTATATATCCAAACTTTTACACCGATTTTTCCGTATGTTGTATCTGCTTCTGCAAATCCATAATCGATATCAGCTCTTAAAGTTTGTAGTGGAATATTTCCTTCTTTATAGAATTCAGTTCTAGCCATGTCTGCTCCACCTAATCTACCAGATACAGCAGTTTTAATTCCTAATGCACCTGATTTGATTGATTTTTGCATACATTGTTTCATTGCTCTTCTGAATGAAACTCTTCTTTCTAATTGTCCAGCGATATTTTCAGCTACTAATTGAGCATCTGTATCTATGTTTTTAACTTCTACTATGTTTAAGTTAACGTCTTTACCTACTAATTTAGCAAGTTCTTCTTTAACGCTTTCTACTCCTGCTCCACCTTTTCCGATTACAATTCCTGGTTTTGCAGTGTGTAAATTTACTTTTACAGCTTTTGCTGTTCTTTCTATTTCAATTTTAGAAATTCCAGCAAGGTATAATTTTTTCTTTAAAAATTTACGTATTTTTTGGTCTTCTACTAAATAATCTGCAAAATTTCTTGAATCTGCATACCATTTAGAGTTCCAATCTTTGATGATTCCAACTCTTACTCCTGTTGGATGTACTTTTTGTCCCATGCTTGTTTATGCCTCCTTTTCTTTTAAAACTATTGTTATATGACTTGTTCTTTTTCTAATTCTTACTGCTGAACCTTTTGCAGCTGGTCTAATTCTTTTTAGAGTTGGACCTTGGTTTGCATAGATTTCAGCAACATATAAGTTTTCATGTTTCATATTATGATTGTTTTCAGCATTTGCAATTGCTGATTTTAATAATTTTTCTATAATTTCTGATGATGCTTTTGGTGTAAATTTTACGATTGCTAGAGCTTCATCAACATTTTTATTTCTTATTAAGTCTGCAACTATCTTTACTTTTCTTGAAGATATTCTTGCATATTTAAGTGTTGCTTTAGCTTCATTTATAACAGCTGTTTCTTGCACTTTATTTCCCTCCTTAACTAATTTCTTAGTTTGTTATTTTTTATTTTTTAGTTGTTTTGTCTCCTGCATGACCTTTATAAGTTCTTGTTGGAGCAAATTCACCTAGTTTATGTCCTATCATTTCTTCTGCTATATAGATTGGAACGTGTTTTCTTCCATCATGTACAGCTATTGTATGACCTACCATTTGTGGGTATATTGTTGAAGCTCTTGACCATGTTTTTAAAACTTCTTTTTTACCTGTTTCGTTCATAGCTTCTACTCTTTTTAATAATTTTTCTTCAACAAATGGTTTTTTCTTGCTTGATCTTGACATCTAAAATGTCCTCCTTTCTATCTATTTACTGTTTCTTCTCTTTACAATAAATTTGTTAGATTGTTTCTTTTTGTTTCTTGTCTTGTATCCAAGAGCTGGTTTGCCCCAAGGTGTCATTGGTCCAGCGTGTCCTACTGGTGCTCTACCTTCACCACCACCATGAGGGTGATCTACTGGGTTCATTACAGAACCTCTAACTGTTGGTCTAATACCCATATGTCTTTTTCTTCCGGCTTTACCAATTTTAACGTTTTCGTGATCGCTATTTCCGATTACACCGATTGTAGCTCTACATTTTGCTAAAACTAGTCTCATTTCTCCTGAAGGTAATCTTACGTGTGCGTATTTTCCTTCTTTAGCCATTAATTGTGCACTTTGACCTGCAGCTTTAACTAATTTTCCACCTTGTTTTGGATTTAATTCTATGTTGTGGATTAATGTACCTACTGGAATTGAGCTGATTGGCATACAGTTTCCTGGTTTGATATCAACTGCTTCTCCTGATATTACTTTATCTCCATCTGTTAATCCTTGTGGTGCTAATATATATGCTTTTTCTCCATCTTCATATTGGATTAATGCTATATTTGCACTTCTGTTTGGATCATATTCGATTCCTAGAACTGTTGCTGACATATCGTCTTTTGTTCTTTTGAAATCTATTATTCTATATTTTTGTCTGTTTCCACCACCTTGGTGTCTTACTGTTATTCTTCCATATGAGTTTCTTCCTGCATTTTTTGATTTTTTAGCAAGTAATGATTTTTCAGGTGTTTTTTTAGTTACTTCTGAGAAATCTGAAACTGTCATATTTCTTCTTGATGGTGTGTATGGTTTGAAATGTTTCATTGCCATTTTATTTTCTCTCCTTTATTCTAATTTATTTTCCTGGTGTTCTCCAGATAAGTTCTGCAAAATTGCTTTTGCCTAAGCACCCATAAATTCATCAATTGAATCTTTGTATTTCTTGCTTATTTTTGTTGTTTTTCCACCTTTAGCTAGGTATGTTTTTTCTTCTGGGTTTGTATCGATTGTTACGATAGCTTTTTTCCAGTCAGATGTTTTACCTGTGTGGTATCCAACTCTTTTTTGTTTTCCATTTACTGTCATTGTATTTACTTTTAATACTTTAACTTCGAAAAGTTTTTCAACAGCTTTTGCTATTTCAACTTTTGTAGCTTTTTTGTTTACTTTGAAAGTGTATTTACCTTCTTGTAATTGGTCGTTACTCTTTTCTGTAACAACTGGTGCAATTATTATTTCTTCTGGTAGCATTATGCGTACACCTCCTCTAATTTTTTAACAGTGTCTACTGATAAAATTAGATTGTTGTATTTTAATAAATCAAATACGTTGATGTTGTTTGCTGTTATTGTTTTAACACCTTCAATGTTTCTTGCTGACATTAAAACGTTTTTGTTAACTTCTGGAACTACTATTAATGTTTTTCCTTCTACTTTTAATGCTGCTAATGCATTTACCATTGATTTTGTTTTGATTTCTTTTAATTCTAATTTATCAACTACTGTTAGTTCTTTTTCTAATACTTTAGAACTTAATATTGACTTGATTGCAAGTCTTCTTTCTTTTTTATTAACTGTATATTTGTATGAACGAGGTTTTGGTCCTAAAGCTATACCACCTTTTATCCATTGTGGAGCTCTTATTGAACCTTGTCTTGCTCTACCTGTTCCTTTTTGTCTCCATGGTTTTCTTCCACCACCACGAACTTCTGCTCTTGTTTTTGTACTTTGTGTACCTTGTCTTTGATTAGCTAAGTAGTTAACTAGTACTGCGTGTACTATGTTTTCATTTGGTTCAATTCCAAATACGCTTTCAGCTAATTCTATATCACTTACTTTTTTACCTTTAATATCATATACGTCTACTTTTGGCATGATTTAAATCCTCCTTCCTCTCTATTTACTAGCCTTTACAGCTGATTTTACTTTTAGAATTGCTCCTTTTGGTCCTGGAACACTTCCTTTTACTAATATTACGTTTTTATCCATATCTACTCTTACAACATCTAAGTTTTGTATTGTAACTGTAACTCTTCCCATATGTCCTGGTAGTTTTTTACCTTTGAATACTCTACCTGGTGTTGATGTAGATCCCATTGAACCTGGTCTTCTGTGATACATTGAACCATGTCCCATTGGTCCTCTTGATTGTCCATGTCTTTTTATAACACCTTGGAATCCTTTTCCTTTTGATGTTCCTTGAACGTCGATTTTTTCTCCTGCTGTGAAGATGTCTGCTTTTACTTCATCTCCTACTTTGTAGTTTGCTACATCGTCCATTCTGAATTCTCTTAAATGTTTTTTGTTTGCTAGTTTTGCTTTTGCAAAATGTCCAGCTTCTGGTTTGTTGATATGTTTGTCTTTAACTTCTCCATATCCTAATTGGATAGCATTGTATCCGTCTGTTTCTATTGTTTTTACTTGTGCTACTGTGTTTCCAGCTGTTTCTATTACTGTTACTGGAATTACATTTCCTTTTTCATCAAATATTTGTGTCATACCGATTTTTTTACCGATAATTCCCTTGTTCATTCTTTTTTCCTCCTAACTATTGGCTGAATATCAATGAAAAACTTCGTCTTGCTGTGTTAAACTTCTCTCAAAAATGCTCAACGTACACAAGTACGCTTCCGCTTTTTTCGTTTGTTTGCCTTGCAATACTCGTTTTTGATTGCTATTAATTTTTCAGCTTGGTTTAATTTTTGTTTGTTGCTACATTATATATGTAGTTTTTAATTATAATTTGATTTCGATGTCAACACCAGCTGGTAGTTCTAATTTCATTAAACTGTCAACTGTTTTTTGTGTTGGGTATAAGATGTCGATTACTCTTTTATGTGTTCTCATTTCAAATTGTTCTCTTGAATCTTTGTATTTGTGTGGAGAACGTAAGATTGTTACGACTTCTTTTTGTGTTGGTAATGGAATAGGACCTGAAACCTTTGCTCCTGTTTTCTTAGCAGTATCTACTATCTTTTCAGCAGACTGATCTAAAACTACATGGTCATATGCTTTTAGTCTTATTCTAATTTTTTCACTTGTTGCTACTGTGTTTGCCATTGTAATTTTCCCTCCTTCTTAAATTTGATTTTTGTTTGTGATAACTGGGTTTAGTTATCTAAATTACCGTGGCAAGTTAAAACGCACTCTGGTGTTTTGGATTTCTCCTATATAAATTCCCAAAATATGCATGTTAATTCTGGGATAAGTGCTATTTTTATAAAACTTACCGCCTGGTCTTTGCCATGACATACTCCACTGAAGTTCCCTCCATTCCTACGGATTTGCAGGATGTAGCCACATTCAGCTTCTTCGCTTAATTCATGCTTATATATTATACAACGTTTACAGCCGTATGTCAACAGGTTTTTTCCATTTTTTCCAGTTTATTACTCAAAAATTTATTTTACATAAAAAGAAACATCTAAATTTGATGTTTCTTTTTCATTTTTATCCTTTTATAATCTTATCAATTGACTTCTCTCTCATTTCTTTAATCAATCCACAACTATGATCTAACTTAGCTTGCTCATCATCATTCAAATCAAGTTCTATCAATTCTCTAACACCTTTACTATTTATAATAGCTGGAACACCAATATAAATATCATCTTGACCATATTGACCGTCTTTTAAATAAGTAGATACTGTTAAAATAGAATTTTCATTATCTAAAATTGCTCTTACTAATCTATTTAAAGCCATACCTATTCCATAATATGTTGCTCTTTTCTTTTCAATAATTTCATAAGCTGCATTAACAACACCTTCATGAATTTTATTTAAGTTTTCCATTGGATGTTTGTTATCTTTCATTATATCTACAACTTTTTTGCATCCTATATATGCATGGTTCCAAGGAACAAATGAAGAATCTCCATGTTCTCCCATTATGTATGCATGCACATTTTTGCTAGATACTTTTAAATAATCTGCAATTAAATAGCGAAGTCTTGCTGTGTCTAGCACTGTTCCTGAACCAATTACTCTACTTTTTGGTAGTCCAGATACTTCTGATACAACATGTGTCATTAAATCTACTGGATTACTTGCTACTATTATAATTCCGTCAAATCCACTTGCCATTATGCTTTCTGTTATTTGTTTCATTATTTTTGTATTTACTTCTGCTAATTCTAATCTTGTTTGACCTGGTTTTTGTGCTATTCCTGCTGTTATTACTACTATTTGTGCATCTTTACAATCAGAATAGTCTCCTGCTTTTATTATCATTTTTTGTGGTGCATATGGTAATCCATGTGATAAATCCATTTCTTCACCTTTAATTTTGTTTTCATCAATATCTACTAGTACAAGCTCATTTATACCCCCTCTATTTAGCATAGAGTATGCCATACTCATTCCGACAAATCCTGCTCCTACTAAAACAATTTTTCCTTTTTTCATAAATCATCACTCCTAATTGTTAAATTTTTTCGGATATAGTATATCACTTTTTATTTAATTTTAAAAGTTTTTTTCAATAATTATTTTACTTTTTCTGTAAGTTGTGATATAATTCCAACAAGAAAGCAAAGTAAGGAGTGCTATTTATGAGTTCAAATTCAAATAATGCTACTACTTTGGCAGAAAATAAGGTTTTAATCTTATACATATTAAATCTAGTAGATAACGATATAAGACAAGATGATTTATTTAAAATCATCACATCCATAAATAATATTAACTATTTTTATTTTAAACAAGTACTAACAGATTTAATTGATTCAAAGCTAGTAGGAACATATACAAAAGAAGAAGAACAAGTTATCAGAATAACTTCTGAAGGGAAAAATGCATATATTCTTACAAAAGACGTACTACCAGGACTTATGAAATTAAAAGCAGATAATATTTTTGAAAAAGAATTTGCTTTAATTGAAGAAGAGTCTTCTATTATTGCTGAATTCATTCCAAAAAACGAAAATGATTATACTATAAAATGTAAAATTGTAGAAAATAATGAAACAATTTTTGAAGTTAGAACTTTTGCAGGCTCTCGTGAAAGAGCTAAGCGTATTGTTGATAATTGGAACAAAAATGCAAAAACTATCTATCCAGAAATGTTGAATTTGTTATTAAAAGATAGCTAAAAATCCGCAAACTTAAATTGCGAATTTTTGTTTTTATAGTTGATTTTTATTTCTAAGTATAGTATAATTGCTAACATAGGAAATGAAGATAAATGGATGTGGTTTGCCTCCACAAGTAGGTAAGGCTTATGATAGAAACACTAACTTTAATAAGAATAATTTACATATTATATTATAGACTACTTGGAACAGCTATCATTGCCTTTGCCATAATTATAACATTAGTTGTAATTTTAAGCAAAAGCAAATAAACCAATAAAAAAACACATCTATATACTTTGACGAGTTAGATGTGTTAAACATTTATACTTGGCAAACCACGTTTGTGGCTTCTTCATTTTCTATTTTTATTATACACATATTATCAAAAAATGTCAACATTATTTTTTATCTCACAATACAAATTAAAGAAAATACCAAAACTTTAATCATAATATTCATAAAAAAGCTATAATTAACACACTTAATCCCCACTTCATTAATCTTATCAAAGCCAACAACCAATTTATCAATTTCCGTCTTATCAGAAATTTTGACATCTTCCAAATAATCTTTTGCTAAATATCTAGCCTTAATCATAGCATCATTTTCCAAATAAATTCTAACCACATAATAAATCAAGCTCAAAATCAAAAAGATTGACAAAAACATCATTTTATATGGCAACACTTTAAATACTCCTAATGCACAAATTACAATAAAATATAAAATGTATATATTTGAAAATATAAAATTAAACATTAATATTTTTCTATCTTGAATTGAATGCAAGCATTCATGTGCAATAGTTTGAATTCTTGTATATGTATTACTTATATTTGCAATAGAAATTTTATCAGTAACCGTTATATATAAGCTAGCCTCGCTTTCAGTATTTTCTTCTATTTTCACCTTTTCATTATTCAATTTTTTAAGATAATATTTACACATCTCTATGTTGTTTGGATACTTTTTAGCCGCTTCGTCCAGTTCTTTATCATCTGCTATGTGCTTAATTTTTTTCATATTATAATCAAATATGTATCCTAAAACAAGGATACATATTATTGAAATTATTGCAATTATTATAAATTCCATACTTTCTCCTTTTCGTGCCAATGGGGACGGACCTTTTTGGCAGATTCCTGCCATTAAGGACCGTCCCCGTTGGCAGGGTTTACATTACGTCTCTAATTGCTTCACCTATTATTTTAT
Organism: uncultured Clostridium sp.; assembly: GCA_947367845.1. GTDB lineage: Bacteria > Bacillota > Clostridia > TANB77 > CAG-508 > CAG-269. The sequence goes on from CANBES010000021.1 coordinate 14,342, forward strand.
TTACATCTGCAATCATCACGTTGAATTTTGTTTCTGCTTCGAAGAAACTTTTTGCCTCATTGTTCTCAATTAGTTCTGCATATAATTCTTGCATTTTTTTATATTTTTCTTCGTCATTTTTTCCTGTTTGCATCATTTCTATTTGAACTTCGTATCTAAGTTTATCAAAGTCCACCATTTTTTCTTTTAAACTTGTGTTTAAGTTTAAGGCTTGTTTTGCCATTTTATAATTCATATATTCTTCTGATTGTTTTATTTCTTGTGCCAATCTGTTAGCTGTATCATATATGTTCATTTTATTCTCCTTCCATTTCAGCTGGTGCTTCTATAACTACTTTTGCATCAGGTGCACATATATTTACAAATGTGTTTCCATCATTTACTTCTATTATGTTTCCATCTAAGTCTTTATATACTGTTTTTTCGTCTCTTGCTGTTTTTTCGCATTTTATTTTGATTGCTTTTCCGTTTGTTATGTAATATCCATCAAATGTTCCAATATTTTTTAAACCTTGTCTACCTTTGTTTTCGCTATCTGTTAATGTGTAGTTTTCACAGAATGTGATGATTATATTTTTTACTGTTATTCCTTCTTTTGTGTTTAAGTCTGTTTGTTGTTTATTTCTTGCATATCTTTCATATACTTTATTTTCTTCGTCATATACATATTTTACAGTTTGTAAATTTGAATGTGGTATTGTTACACTAATCGCTCCTTGGCCATCTTCTAAATTTACTTCGTCTGTTACATAGTTTAAGACGCTTTTTTCTTTTGATGTTGTTTTATATTTTTTGTTTTTTGCTGATTGTAATAATTTTTCTATACTTGTCATAGCATTGTGTGGAGCTGTTTTTGATTTTGTTCTCCAAAATGTTGTTCCATCTTCTGCTATTCCATTTATATCATCTATACTAAATTTTTTTAAGTCTGTTTGTGCTTGTGGGCTTTGTCCAAAGTGTGTATATATTGCATCATTTTCCATTGCATAATCTATAAAATAATGTCTAGCACTTCTTACTGGCCCTATTTCGTCTATATCTTGACCTTTAAATAGTGCCATTAGTCTTGTCTCTCCACCTTCTACTATTATTTCGTAGACCATATAGGCTTTTTGTAGCCCTGCGTGTGGCCAAGCATCCTTGTGGTTGTCCAACATTACTGCTATTGGTCTATCATCACCTTTAAATATTTGTACTTCTTTTTCTTCTATTGTTGTGACTAGTACATCTTTTGATTCTTCTGTTGCTACTTCTTTATTATCTTTATCTTTTACTATTTTGTATGCAAGTATTCCACCTGCTGCAATTACTAATATTATTAATATTATAAATAGTGCTTTTGTTCCACCTTTTTCACTTGTTCCCATAATTTTTCTCCTAACTTGCTTTCCTATATTTTAGTCTTATCTCATATAAGCTCACTTATAGATTAACTTATTCTAATTTCTTTTTATCTTTAAGTCATTTAAGATTTTTTCTTCTTTTGGTCTCATTTTCTTTTTGTCGTCTTCTTCTATGTGGTCATATCCCATTAAGTGATAAAATCCATGTACTATCATATAGCTTAATTCTCTTTCAAAACTATGTTCATATTCTTTCGCTTGTTCTTCTACTTTTTCTATTGATATTATGATATCTCCTAGTACATCTGGATATTCAAAGTCTTCATTTTGTATTTTTTGTTCTAGCTCGTCTTTTTCGAACATAGGAAATGAAAGAACATCGGTTGCTCTTTCTATGTTCCTATATTGTTTATTTATTTCTTTTATATTTTCTGGATTTGTTAATGTTATTGTTATATATAGTTTTGAGTTTAGTAGTTTTTCTTCTTTGAAGCATTGTTCTAAAACTCTTTTTATTATTTTTTCATATTCTTCTTTTTCTTCTATTTCTTTATAAATTATTTCAAACATTCTGTTTTCCCTTTACTTTTATAATTTATTTTATGCTACATCTTTTAATTTTTTTATATATTTTCCTTCTGATTTATATGAATTTCTTATTTCTCTTATAGCTCCATAATCTACTAATTTTCTTTTATAGTATTTTTCAAGTTTGCTATAATCAATTTTTCCCTTGTCTAGTTTCTTTATGTCGTCTTTTATAAATAATATTTCTTTTTGTTTTATATATTCTATAAAATCTTTTTCTTTTAATTTTGAAATTTCTTTATATTTGTTCCAGAATTTTTTGTACGCTTCTCTTTGCTTTGGTGATTCCCAATATACTTTTGTTGATAGTAGCTTTATGTTGTAATCTTCTATTAAATTTATTAACATTGAATATGTTTTTTCTCTTTTTGCTGCAATCTTAGTATCTTGTACTAAGTTTCTTGCATCTTTTAATAGTTTTTCATAACATTGTTCTGCAACTATTAGTGGTAAGCTGTGTGTGAATAATTTTCTGCTTATTCCTAGTAATATCATATTTTTTTCAATACTATCTTTTGTGTCTAATTTTCCAACACAGTATGTTTCAAATTTTTCATAATCTGCCATTACTTCTTTTAAATTGTCACCATACCCTATTTCTATTTTTAATGATAGTATATTTTTTATATAATCTTCTAATGTATAGAAAATTTTTGTGTATATCCATTCTTTTGCAGAATCATATGCATTTGTTGTGTCTGCTACTTTTATTGAATAATTTTTTAAAATTGCTTTATATAGTGAGTCCATTTTTGAAATGTAAAATTGATTGTATTTTTCTTTTAATTTTTCCTTAGTTCCTTCTTTTATTCCTTCATAATCTAAGTCTATTAGGTATTTTTGTTTTCTGTTTTTGTATTCTATAAATTCGTTTTCTTTTAGGCTTGTTACTTCATAATATTTTGACATTGCATTTTTTTCAAATTCTGATGCTGTTCCATTTCTTACTTTTTTATATATTGAGTCCATTACATATTTGTCTAAAGCATCTAAATATGCTTCATATGCTACGTCATATTTTTTCTCTAATGTTTCTTTATCATAATTTGCGTCTTCTTGTTTATAATTTTCAAATGTTTTTATTACGTTGTTTCTTTTTATTGAAATTAACATTCCGTTAATTCCTATTTTTGTTGGTATTAATATTTTTGTTAAGGTTTTTGTTATTTTATTAAAAAATGTTCCGTCTGCTCCTGTTATTCTAAGACTTCTTTCTTCCATTTATCTCATCCCTTCAAAATATGATTTTTTCATTTGTCCCTACGTTTTCTAGCACTTCATATGTAACAAAAACTTCTACACCGTCTTCCTTTTCGTATGTGTTTATGTTTTTGTTTACTATTTTCTCTTTATTTTCAATCTCTTCATCTAATTCTTTTTGAAGTTCTTCTATCCCTATGTTTTTAGCTTCTTCTAAATTATATGATTTTGCTATTTCTTCTTGTTCTTTATTAGTTGTTTTTATTATCGAAATTGGTAAATAAAAATCCGAAAATATCTTAAATTTATTTTCTGTGTCTATTGTATCATAAATTTCAAATTTTGAAAGCTTTTTTGACAAATTTATTACAAAATTATTTATTTTTATCGCATACTTATTCTCAACTTGCCCTGTTTCTCTTTTTTCCGTAGTGTTGTAAGGAATTTTTTTACTCTTTGTATGCCATATTTTTGCTTCTATTTCGCCTTTTGCATGTACATATCTAACACCTGTAAATTTTCCTTCCATCCAGCCATTTATTAATGTATCCCCCTCCTTTATTGTATCTCCAACTTTTACATTTGCAGTTCCACTTTGTGCATTTATTTTTGTGATAATTCCTGTTTTGTCTGATACAATACTGCAATATTCATTTTCATCAATAATATCTGGCTTTTCTTCTGCTTTTACTAATTTTACAATTGCATTTGTTCCTTTTAACTCTATCCCCATCCATGCAATATCATTTCTTTGAAGTCTTATTTTGTTTATTATCTCTTTTGTATTTATTTTATTTTTTAATACTCCTGTTTTTAGCCCTGCATTTTCAATATCTTGTGCAATGTTTTCCATTTCGTTATTATTTTCTTCTACAATATCCACATTCCATACAAAGTTAGATGATAACCCAATTAGAACTATCATAATAAACAATAGTATTAAGAAAATTTTTCTTTTCTTATATTTATTTAATAAAAACGGAAATCCTTTTTTACTTTTTATTTTTACTTTGCATTGTGTTTTTCTAGCAATTTTACATACTTCTTTAAATTCTCCAATTCTTACATTTAAATATAGCTGTATGTCTTTGCTTCTTTTTAAATTCCATATTGTTATTTTTTTTGTTTTACATATGTTGATAAATCTTTCTATATAATATCCTTCTACTGATATTCTTAAATATCCAAGTAAATAACTTAATAATATCTTTATAAACATTGTTTTCTCCTTTAACCTTCGTCTATTGTTCTTTCTATATCAATGCTTTCTATTTTTCCTTTAACTTTTATATCATCATTTGTCATATTTTCTAAATCTAGACCATATCCATTTACATTTATTATTCCTATATGTGTGTTTATTCTCACATAATATTCTTCATATTCTAATATTCCTTTAAAGTTCTCCACTATTAACTCGTCAAATCCTGTAATTATTACTTTTGGTACATTAGAATATACTTCTTTAGGTAATTCTAATAATCTATCTAATCTATTGTTATTTTTTTTCATTTTGCCTCCCTATTTTTCAAACTCATCTAAAGATTTAAATTCATATCCCATATTTTTTGCTTCTTTTATTACACTGTCTAACACATTTGTATTTGTTTTTGAGTTTCCATGTAGTAGCATTATTTCTCCATTATGCAAATTATCTAATATTTTCTTCTTAGATTTTTCTTCATCTGGCTGTTTGTCTTCGTTCCAGTCTTCATATGCAAATGACCACATTACTGTTTTATATCCTAGTGAACTTGTTACACTTAATGTTTTTTCACTGAATTCTCCTTTTGGTGGTCTTATGTATTTCATTTCATATCCAAATTTTTCTTGTATTGTTTGATGCAATTTCATTACTTCTGAATTGATTTGTTCTTCGTTTAAATCTGGCATGCTTTTGTGGTTTACTGTATGATTTCCAACTATATGCCCTTCTTCTATCATTTGCTTTACTAGTTCTTCTTGTGTGTTGATAAAGTGTGCTGTTAAAAAGAATGTTGCTTTTACATCATTTTCTTTTAATATTTCTAGTATTTTTGGTGTATAACCTGCTTCATATCCTTCGTCAAATGTTAGATAGATGTATTTTTTGTCTTTGTTTCCTAAACATATTCCGTTGTTTGCTTCCAGCACTTTCTTTCTGTCAGCTCCTACGTCTGGTTGTTCGTGGTTGTCATTTCTTTTTATTCCCCACCCTATCTTTTTGTTGCTTAACAGTTCGCTGTTTGTACTTATTGTGTTTTTGTCTTTTTGCATTGATATTACTGATAATGAGAATATTCCTATTGTTAATAGAAATATTGTTCCTATTTTTATTTTTTTCATTTTTGGTCTTATTCCTCCCTTAAAGGCACAAATTAGAATGAATTTCTATTTGTGTATATTTTGTGTCTTTTTTTAATTATATTTAGGTGAAGTTGAATATATACAAAAAAAAGAACCAAAAATTTTGGTTCTTTACGAAGTATAATTTGGTAGATATTTGTTTACTTCTTCACAAATGAATTCAACCATTTGCTCTCTAGTAAAATCAACTTTTCTTCCCAAATATGCTTCTAGCTTTTTCCGAAGCTCGGATTTAGAGTATGGAGGAATCTCAATATGAGTTTTCTCCTTAACCAAATGTTCATACATTTCCAATAGTTGTTTTAATCTTCTTTCGTCCATGAACTTTTTCCTCCTTCTAGGCTCTATAACTATTATATCACATTTTACTTTATTTGTAAAATATGGTATAATAGTTATAGAGGTGATTTTATGGGAAATAAAAATTTTTCTTATTTTAAACAAGATATAAAAGATTTGATTTCTTCTTTTAATGAATATGATGAACCTATGGCAAAAAAAGATTTTTTATTGTGGATTGATGCTTGTGCTGAATATACTATGGCCGTTGTGCAACACACAGCTTGTTCAAAAGCATTTATGGGAAATAGCACTCCCTCTACTCGTGCAGAAATGGAAGAGCTAAATAAAAAAAGATCTACTAAACATGATGAAGGAATTCGTTTAACAATGACTTTAAATAGAAATATCAAAAAATTAACTGGAAATGGAGCTTATTTTGCTGGTCTAAATGGAATTAGTTATTTAGAAAACATCAAACTTATAAGCGATTTGTCTTCTGAACAACGTCAAAATTTAGGTAAATTATTTTTTGAAACCTCTTCAATTATGGCTAGTTTAACTCCAGAAGAAGTTAAAGAAACTGGATTAGAGCAATTGAGAGAAGATGTTGGAAAAAATATTGAAACAAATAATTTTAAAAGAGACTTAAAATCACAAACAAGAAGATATGGAATTAAAAACATTGGTAGCCCAACAAAAGACGGCTATGTTAAAGATGCAGATTACTGTTATGATGAAATAGAACGTTAGTATAAGGAGAGTGTAATTATGAAAAATATTGAAAAACTCGCCAAAATAATGGAATCAGATATAAAATCTAAAATAGGTACTCTAAAAAAAGAAGACGAAAAATATATCAATTTTAATTATATTGCTGACACAGTTAAAAATTATATAGAAGAAAATAATATTACAAATATAAAAGTAGATTATACAAATGTACAAGCTATGTTAAATTTTATAAATATACAAGTTATAACACACATTAAATAAAAACGTCAACTGGATAATTTTGTAAATATCTCTTGACATTTGTCGAATTATAGTTTATATTATTGTTAAGACTGGAAAATTTAGGTAATTTGTTGTATCAAACCCTTTACTTTCCGTCTTTTTATATGATTATTATTTTAAAGGAGAGAAAGTTATATGCTAAAATTTGCCATATGTGATGACAATTTGAATATTTTAGACAGATTAGAAAAAATGCTAAACAATATCTTTACAAAAAATAATTTTGAAGCTACAGTTTCTTATAAGAGTTCGTCTACAACAGACATACTTGACTTTGTTACTAATAATAAAGTTGATGTAATAATGTTAGATATTAATTTAAAAAGCAATAAAACTGGTTTAGAGTTAGCGGAAGCAATTAGAAAAATTGATAAAGATGCTTATATAATATTTACTACTGCTCACTTAGAATATGCTATGGTTGCTTATAAATTTAAAACATTCGACTATTTAGCAAAACCAATTACATATGATAGACTAGAAGAAACTATATTAAGACTTTTTGATGATATCAATGGAACTCCTAAAAGATATATTAAACTTGATAATAAAAACACTCTTGTTGATGCTTCAGAAGTACACTTTATAAAAAGAGATGGTATGAAACTTGTTTTCCATACCGCAGGACGTGATTATGAGATTTATAGTTCTTTCAATAAGTTTCAAGATAGACTACCTGATTCTTATAAAAGATGCCATAAGTCTTGTATTGCCAACATTTCGCAAATTGTAGATGTTGAACCAGTATCTGGAACTATTACTTTTAAAGACGGTAGCTCTTGTGATATTGGGCCAAAATATAAATCTGATTTGTTAGGTGCACTTTCTGAAATCTCACAAGTATTAGTTTAATAGAATGTATAATGATAAATATTTTATTTATCATTATTTTTTTGTTTAATTTTTTTCATTATCCCCTAAACAGGTTTTTATAAATAAATTTTCATGTTCTACTTGATTTTATGTAAATTTTAATATATAATGTAGTTCTTGTGACTTTATGTTACTTGTATCACTGATATTTATAGTGTGAGTTCTTAAAACCCAGTAATACTATTTGTTTTAAGAATTGGATAATTTTGTAAATAAGTATTGACAATATGCAAATTATAGATTATATTATTGTATTGACTGGAAAAATAAGGTAATTTTTTCATTTTTATCGAATTATCTTACTTCCTGTCTTTTTATATTATTTTGAAGGGGAGAAAATTGTATGTTACATTTCGCTTTATGTGATGATAACTTAGATCTTTTAAATAGATTAGAGAAGATGTTGGAAAATATCTTTGTAAAAAATAACTTTGAGGCTTGTATTTCTTATAAGACTTCAAATTCAACAGATATGCTTAATTTTGTTACTAGTAATAAAGTTGATGTTATCGTGTTGGATATAAATTTGAAATCTGATAGAACTGGCTTGGAATTAGCAGAAGCAATTAGGAAAATAAATAAGGATTCTTATATCATTTTTACTACTGGTCATTTGGAGTATGCTTTGCTTGCTTATAAATTTAAAACTTTTGATTATTTGGCTAAGCCTATTACTTATGATAGGTTGTCTGAAACTATTTGTAGGCTTTTTGATGATGTTAATGGTACTCCTAAAAGGTATATTAAACTTGATAATAAAAGTACTGTTGTTGATGCAAATGAAGTGCAATATATTAGAAGAGATGGTATGAAGCTTGTTTTTCATACTGCTTCTCGTGATTATGATATTTATAGCTCTTTTGCTAAGTTTCAGGATAGGCTTCCTGATTTTTATATGAGATGTCATAAGTCTTGTGTTGCTAATGTTTTACAAATTAAGGATATTGAACCGGTTTCTGGGACTATTACTTTTAAGGATGATAGTTTTTGTGATATTGGTCCTAAATATAAGTCTGATTTATTGGAGGTGATTAAAAATTATGGAAATTTTGAATAATTTGTGGTTGGCTGTAAGTACGCCGAATGAAGGGTTGATGAATGTTATAACTATACCTGGTACTGTAATAGAAAATTTATTATTAATGTTTCTATTTTTAGCAACATTACATATATCTTCTACTAGAAAACAAAGAATTCTATACATAATATATATGAGTTGCGTTAGTCTATTATCAATATATTTAATACCAACACCATTTAACTTATTTATAAATTATATTATGATAACATTATTACAATACTTTATATTTAGAAATTCTATTTTGAAAAGTATTATAGCTAGTGTACTTTGTATAGTAATCTTTAATTTAATTAGTATTTTTATATTAAATCCTTTTATAACAGTTTTTAATATAACCATTGAACAACTGAATAGTATTCTTATTTATAGATTATCATATATATTGACTATGTATTTGCTTACTTTTATTGTAATTATTACATTAAAGTTAAAACATTTAAATATTCATTTTCTTGAAGATATTGATAAAAAGAATAAATTTATTATAATTTTTAACTTGCTCTTTGGTATACTAGCAATTATTCTTCAAACAATAATACTATTTTACTATGTAAACAACTTGCCAATTTTAATAACATTTTTAAGTTTTATAACTTTATTAGCTTATTTTGTTATTAGTATATATAGTTTAACAAGAATATTTAAGCTAATCTTAACAACTAGAAAACTGCAGAGTGCTGAAGAATATAATCATTCATTACGTGTATTACATGATAGTGTTAGAGCATTTAAACATGACTTTGATAATATGGTTACAACAATTGGTGGATATATCAAAACTAATGATATGGAAGGTTTAGAAAAGTATTACTCTGAATTAGTAGATGATTCTGAAAGAGTTAATAATTTATATATCTTAAATCCAGAAGTAGTAAACAATGATGGAATTTATAACTTGTTAACAAAGAAATATCATGAAGCTGATTCTAAAGATATAAAAGTAAATATTACATTTTTACTAGATTTAAGTACTTTAAATATGAAAATTTACGAATTTGCAAGAATATTGGGAATTCTATTAGATAATGCTATAGAAGCAAGTTCAGAATGTGAAGAAAAAATTATAAATATAATATTTAGAAACGATACTAAAAATCATACTCAGTTATTAATAGTAGAAAACACATATGCTGATAAAACAATTGATACAGAAAAGATTTTTGAAAAAGGTATTTCTGGTAAAGAAAATCATACTGGATTAGGATTATGGGAAGTTCGTAAACTTGTTAATAAAAATCAAACTGTACATTTACGTACTATTAAAGATAATAAATTCTTTAAGCAACAATTAGAAATTTATTATAAATAAAAAATAGAAAGAGAAGTTTTAAAATTCTCTTTCTTTTATTTATTTTATCATACTTTTTGGCATTTTAGGTTGATGACATAATGCTAATACAAAGCATGCTGTATTAGTTGACTTTGCATATTTCTCAGCTATTTTGGCTAAAAATTTGAACATAATAAATTCCTCCTTAGTAAATTCTATATTATAAAATATAACCAGTATATTTTATATCAAACTGTTTCTAAAGAAGTATCACCATATACTTCATATCCATATTTATTATTAGTTACTTTATATATAAACTTTGTAATCATTATTGTTTGGAATAAATTTGCTAGTATCAATATATTTGTAATTATACTATTATTTATAATTGCTGCTACTAGTAATCCTATTGTAAATGTAATATAAGATATTATTTGCTTTTTCTTTCTAACATCTGAATTTAAGATTGGCACATTTTCTGTATCTGCTGGTGCATATAGTTTAATCATTATCATTCCAAATATCCATACTGCAAAAATTACCAAGTATTTGATTGCATTTGGAATTATAAAATGCTGAGATATAAATGGTATTATGCAATAAAATATTGTTGTAAAAGTAAGGCATCCAATGTGTGTTTTTAAATGGACTCCGCCTGATGCTCCTTTATATGGAAATAGGGCTAAAAAAGTGAATAACGCCCATTTGAAAATTCCTAATACATAAGCAATTGCAAGCATTATGAATATTTTGGGAATTTCTCCTACTATGTTTTGTAGTCCATAGAATATCACTTCTGCTTTTTCGTCATCTACTTCAGGCATTTCTTTTCTAATTCTATTTGTTAAAAAGGTACAGATTTTGTCTATCATTTTCTCACCTCTTTTGCTCTATACAAATTTTACTATTAATATGTTTAAATTTATTTTTTTATTTGCAAAAATTTATTTTTATTTTGTAAAATTTAGTTTGTTTTTTTTAGTATATTTTTTTATTTTTTATATTAATTAATTGTTTCTTTTTTATGAACGTTGTATGTTCTCTATAATTATTTCCATATTACTATTTAGCATTCCTTGTATTCCTATCACATCGCTTTTTTCCAACTCTTGATAGCACTCGTCTGCAAGTTCGTTATATGCTTTTACTTTAAGTATGCAATTTTCACTTACTTTTAATGCGAATGTACTAATTGCTATATATTTTTTATGATTTATTATGAATTTAAATTCTATATCACTTATTATTTTACCAAATCCCATATTTTCACTGCCTTCTTATTTTTTTTTGGAAGTTTTTTTGTTCTTGTTCTTATTCTGAATACAAAAAAAAGCTCCCCAAAGGAAGCTTTCGCCGAGTTCTTATATTCAATTACTCTATATTAAAACTACTTTCGCATTAGTTTTACTTTTAGTTTTCACAGAGTTCAGTCCTACTTTATATAAAGTGCGAGACGCGAAGAATTGGTGCTGCGGGTGTTGTCCGGACTGTAGTCGCCGCGGCCTGCTGGCGAAATGGTGCTGATGTACTGGCCACCACGCTCAACTCGAAAGTTGGAAATGCTGGCCTCTAATGTCCATTCGTAACTATTTCCTAATAGGTCATATACATTTTTTATTTTATCTTTTTCTTCTGAACCTGTTTCTCTTGTTGTATTTTTAGTTG
>CANBES010000022.1 GCA_947367845.1 uncultured Clostridium sp.
TACGAAGCAATAATAAATTTTTATCTATGGTGTATTTCCCTTTTTAAAAAAGTAATGCAATAAATAATGCAATACAACTATTTTTGAAAATGGGTTGTATAATATTTGAAATTTGATATATTATAAAAAAGTATTAAAAATATGTTAAATTAAATATGTATGAAATCATATAAAACTATTGAAAATACAGTAATATGGACTTAGGAACCAGTGTCAACGACGTGGGGGTTCGAGTCCCTTCATCCGCACCAAAGAGTACCTTTATAGGTACTCTTTTTATGTTATAGGAAAGTTCTCCTTTCCTATAACATAAAAATGCTACAATCGTTATTGCCTTCGAGATTTTCTCATTACATTCGAAAACTCGAATCGGCGAGAAGAAAAGGTGGCAAAGCCACTTTTCTTCTATGTTTGACATATTGCATTACTTTTCGTGACTGAAAAAGGATTTCGCGAAAATTTGCTTGCAATATTATGTAGAATATGTTATACTAAATTTATGCACATCTTTGATTGCTTAGAAACGGAGAAAGCTAATTATGCAAAAAAAAGATTCTAACATTACTGAAAAAGCTAGAAAGGTTTATGAATGGGTATTTGAATTAATAAACAAATATAATTTGAATACCATCTGTCTAACAGATACTTTTGAAAGGCGTATTTATATTGCTACGCTTCAACGGTATTCAGAGTTCTTGTTTAATCAAGAAGTAATGAAACTTCTCGTTGACATGATTAATTCTAGCAATAATTGCTACACTGCTACATTGACTGAACAGGTTTATGTAGGATATAGTTACGTTATAATTACAAAAACTAGCTAATTCTAAGCAAAAAAGACTCTTACAAATTGTAAGGGTCTTTTTCTTTATATATACGATTATCTTTTACATATTAAAATACATAATTAATCCACCAACAAGGGTTAATATAAAACCTAAAATCTTCAACCCACTTGAGGCTTCGTTTTGGTCTCCAAAACCAAAAAATCTTTTAGTTATTATTCTAGCATCAAAAATCAATATTACCCCTATCAGCAGTATAATTGCTGAAATTAATTTTATTATTACTGAAAACATTTTATCTACATCCTTTAACTTTTTACAAATATACTATACTATTTTCGCCAAAAAAAGTCAATTGAATTTTTTCAAAACTTTTTTGCCTGTCCCAAAAAGTTTAAATTTCTATTCTTTTTGCAAATTTATCTCTAATTAAATTTTTTAATTGTTGGTTTTTCTCTTGTTCCAATTTAGGATCTTCTTCTAATATTTTCATTGCAACACTTTGCACCATTTTAAGCATTTCAATATCTTCAAATAAGTTAGCAATTTTAAATTCTGGTAATCCATGTTGCATTGTTCCAAAGAAATCTCCTGAACCTCTTAATTCTAAGTCTTTTTCTGATATTATGAATCCATCATTTGTTTCTACCATTACTTTCATTCTTTTTCTTGTGTTTTCACTTTTTCCTTCGCATTTTAGTATACAATAAGATTGATATTCTCCTCTTCCCACTCTTCCTCTTAATTGGTGAAGTTGTGCTAGTCCAAATCTTTCAGAATTTTCAATTACCATTATATTTGCATTTGGAACATCAACCCCTACTTCTATTACGGTTGTTGAAATTAAAATGTCTATTTCTTTGTTTTTGAATTTTTCCATTATTTCGTCTTTTTCTTTTGGTTTCATCTTTCCATGGATATATTCTACTTTATATTCTGTGAAAACTTCTGTACTATATGTTTGATATAATTTTTCTACTGATTTCAAGTCCATTTCTTCATTTTCTTCTACTAGTGGACATACTATATATGCTTGTCTTCCTTCTTTTACTTGTTGCTTTATAAAGTTATTTATTCTATCTGTCATCTGCTTTCCTACTGCTATTGTTTCTATTTTCTTTCTGTTTGGTGGTAATTCGTCTATTATTGATATGTCTAAGTCACCATATAGTATTAATGCTAAAGTTCTTGGTATTGGCGTTGCTGTCATAACTAGTACGTCTGGGTTTTCTCCCTTTTCTGCTATTTTAGTTCTTTGTTTTACCCCAAATCTATGTTGTTCATCTGTTACTACCAGTCCTAAATTTTTAAATAGCACATTTTCTTCTATTATTGCATGTGTTCCTATTAGTATGTCTATTTCTCCATTTTCTAGTCTTTGCAATATATCTTCTTTTTTCTTTTTAGCTATTCCAGAAATTAATAGTTCACATCTTATTCCTAAGTTTTCTAAAATACTTCTAAAATTTTCTAAGTGTTGTGTTGCAAGTATTGCTGTTGGTGCCATTATTGCTGCTTGATATTCAGATTTTACTGCTTTATATGCTGCACACATTGCTACTACCGTTTTTCCTGAACCTACGTCTCCTTGCAATAATCTGTTCATTGTTTTGCTAGATTCCATATCTTGTTCTATTTCTTCTAAAACTCTTCGTTGTGCATTTGTTAGTTTAAATGGTAGTGTGTTTATTACATCTGATATTTTTACTTGTTTATCAAATTGAATTCCTTTTTCTTCATACATATAATTATTTTTCAATTGTAATAAAGCCAGTTGAACACTTAGCAATTCCTCAAACACTAGTCTGTTTCTTGCAATATTAAAATCTTTGAATTCTTCTGGAAAGTGTATGTGTTTTGTTGCTTCATTTATATTTTCTAGGTTATATTCTTTTGTTATGTATTCTGGCAAAGTTTCTTCTAAATTTCCATATACGTCTTTTAAGCCCGCTTCCATAATTTTTCTTATTGTGCTTTGTGGTAATCCATATGTTAATGGATATATTGGAATAATTCTTCCTGTATTTTGACTTTTTTCTTCATTGTCATATACAGGAGAATTGAATGTTATCTTTCCTGCTCTTTTATTTACTTTTCCAAAAAATTTATATTTATTCCCTATACTAAATTTGTCCCTTAAATATGGTTGGTTGAACCATGTTAATGTTGCAGAAGCTGTTTCATCTCTCACTATTAGTTTTTGCATAGTCTTTCCTTTGAGCCTTATACTTGTCATTTTATTACATGCAATCGCTTCTATTAGTACTTCTTCTCCATCTTCACATTCACATATGTATTTGGGTTTATTTCTATCTTCATATGTTCTTGGATAATACGTTATTAAATCTTTTAGTGTAAAAATACCTAATTTGTTTAATAGTAGAACTCTACTTGGGCCTACTCCTTTAATATATTTTACATCTTTTTGTAAATCTATCATTTTTTCTCCTTGGCTTTTATTTAATTTTCAACAACTTAAAATCTAGTCCATCTGCACTAACTAGTTTGAATTGTATCCCAAAGTGTTTGCCTTCTATTGCTTCTTCTATTGAGTTCCCATGCAAATGGCCATAATAGCATTGTTTTATATTATATTTTTGCATAATTCTAATAAACTCATTTGTTTCATTTTTATCTAAATTTGTCTTACTTATTGGTGGATAGTGCATAAATGCTATTGTTTCTTTATCTGTTCCATATTTATTTAATGCATCTTGTATTGATAGTTCTAATCTTATTGCTTCTCTTTTTATCATTTTTTTATCTTCGCTATCATCTGTTAAACTCCAGCCCCTAGTTCCTATTATAATGGTATCTTCGTATTTATATGAATTGTTATAAATGAAGTCTATGCTCTCAAAATTATTTTCTTCGATAAAATTTCTCATACTTTTTAGGGTTGTCCACCAATAATCATGGTTTCCTTTTAGTAATATTTTTTTGCCTGGTAATTGGTTTAAATATCTAAAGTCTTCATCTGTTCTGTTTAAATACATTGCCCACGAAAAGTCACCTGGTAATACTACTAGGTCTTCTTCTTTTACTTTTTTTATCCAATCTTCTTTTATTTTTTTTTCGTGGTTTTCCCAATTATTTCCAAATATATCCATTGGTTTATTTTCCTTAAAAGATAAATGTAAATCCCCTATTGTATATATTGACATACTTTTCTCCTTCTATAATTTTAGATTTGGTACAGCATTCAAGTTTAGGTCGTCTCTTCTTCCTTCTATGAAGTTATAATATCCAGCTGACCCTATCATCGCTGCATTATCTGTACATAATTTCAAATCTGGCATATATACTTTTATTCCTTCATTTTCTAATTGCAAAAATTCTTTTCTAATATATGAATTTGCTGATACTCCACCTGCTAATACTACTGTTTTTATATTTGTTTTTTCTAACGCTTTTTTTACATTTTCCATTAAAGTTTCTGTTACATTTTTTTGAAAACTTGCACATAAATCCGCCTTGTTTATTTCTGGGTTTTTATGATGCAAATTTATTACTGCTGTTTTTATTCCGCTAAAACTGAAATCTAGTGTATCTCCGTCAAAATGTGTTTTTGGTAATTCTATATTTGCTTTTCCTTCTTTTGCTAACTTATCAACTTTTGGTCCACCTGGATACCCTAAACCTACTACTCTTGCCACTTTATCAAAAGCTTCACCTATTGCATCATCACGAGTTTTTCCTAAGACTTCAAATGAAGTATAGCTTTTTACATTTACTATTTGAGTGTTTCCACCAGACATCATAACACATATAAATGGTGGCTTTAGTTCTTTGTATGTTATGTAATTTGAAGCTATATGCCCTTGAATGTGATTTACTCCTACTAATGGCTTGTTAATAGCTAAGCTTAGTGCTTTTGCATATGATAACCCTACTAGCAATGCTCCAACTAGTCCTGGTCCATATGTAGGTGTTATTGCGTCAATGTCATCCCAAGATATTTTTGCTTCTTCTAATGCTTTTTTTGCTACTCTTGAAATTGCTTCTATATGGTTTCTTGAAGCTATCTCTGGTACTACTCCACCATATTTTTCGTGTATTGGTATTTGCGTATCAATTATATTTGATAGAATTTCTCTTCCATTTTTTATTATTGCTACTGATGTTTCGTCACAACTTGATTCTATTCCGCATTGTTATTATATCTTTGTCCATTTTTGCTATATTCCTTTCTATATTTCTAAAAATCTCTTTGGTATATTTATATAATTTAAGACAGGTTTTGTACCACCCTTTTTATTTGGATAGACAAAACCTGTTTCAATTATCTTATGATTAAACTTCCTAAGCTAAAAATTCCTGTTGCTACCCAACTTATTACTGGCGAAATCATATCACCTGCTATTCCTGTTAGCCATAATACAACAAATATAATATAAAATATTTGCTCATTGTTTATAAACCATGATTTAGCATTATATGGTAAAAATGGCATAATAATTTTTGAACCATCTAATGGTGGTAATGGGATTAAGTTAAATATCCCTAGCCCAATGTTAATAAGTATTGTATCATAAATTATTGTCATTATTACTTTTCCAACCGTTGCTGTTAAAAAGGTAGCTCCTGCAAATTTATTTAGTGCAAAATATATAAGTGTAAATATAATTGCAAGTAAAATATTCATTGCTGGCCCTGCTACTGAAACTATTGCTTCCCCTGTTTCCATTGATATCTTTCTTGTGTAATTATTTGGATTTACGTGTACAGGTTTTCCCCAACCAAATCCTGCAAATAACAGCATAATAGAACCAATTGGGTCTAAATGGTCTAATGGATTTAATGTTAGTCTTCCTTCATTTTTAGCCGTATTATCTCCTAATTTATATGCTGCAAATCCATGTGCGAATTCGTGAAATGTTATTGCAACTAATACTCCTGGCACACTAAATAATATCGAAACCAAAATTTCTGGATTAGTTATATATGTTAATAATTTCACACCTATTAACACTGCAATTATTATATACATTGTTCTTTTATCAAACGAAAAATTAAACATAATTTTACTCCTTTTTTGTCCTCTTGGGGACGTTTCTTTTTGGACATTTTGTCCATTTTGGGACACATATATTTTATTATTTTTCTATAATAAATGCGTTTGGCAAATATCTTTCTCCCATTGGTGTAGATGTTTTATTTACTACTTTCCCATCATAGTACATGGTTGCAGATGATCCTCCGTCCAAGTTTGCTGCATTATATGCTCCATATCTTTCAAATATATTTTGTAGTTCTAATAGGCTAGTTCCTATGCTATAGCCTGGTTGCCTTCCGTCTATCGATACAAATATCATTGTGCCGTCTTTCTTTTGCCCTATTGCCATTCTAGGGTGTATTCCTCCTGAATTTGAATTTTTTATTTGTTTATTTCCATTTACTATGATATATGGTCCAAATTCTACTGCACTTTCAATCCCTACGTTTAGTGCTTCTTGGAAATTATATTTTCCTAATATTAGTTTTCCTTCTGCATTTAGTCCTATTAAACTGTATCTTGTAGATTTATTCCCATATAATAATTTTTTATTCATAATTACTGTATCAACAAGTATGTTTCCTGAACCTACTCCGTTTGGGTCTGCAAATCCTCCAGCATTGATTCCGCCAATAGCATTGTGCTTTTTTACAATTTCACTTAGTTTCGAACCTCTTCCGCGCTTGTCTTCCATCAACTAACTTTACTTTTGTAGCATCTGGAATTGTCATTACGAAACCTACATACCCTTTTCCTGTAATTTTTTCTACTGTAATTTCTTTGTTTTCTTCAGGTTTCTCTACTACTATGTTATCTGAATTAGAATTTTCGTTGTTTTCCACTTCTAGTTTTTTCATTATTTCTGCGATTTCTTCATCTGATAAGAACCATGTTGCTAAGTATTGGTGGTTCATTGTTGTCATGGCTGTTTGTACCCATATTTCTTTGTATTTTTGAAATAAGCTTGTTTTGAAGAATAAAAATATTCCTATTATTCCTAGAATTATCAATGCTATTAATATTTTTAAACATAGGAATATTCTCTTTTTTATTTTTTGTTTTTTCTTTTTTGCTTGCTTTTTTTCTCTTTCTATTCTTTCTTCTTCATAGTATTTATCTAGTCCATATCCACTTTTTGGCCTTATTTTTTCTTCTCTTTTTATTGTGTTTTGCTTCATTTTATTCTCCTGTATTTTCTGCTTTTAAAATGAGACAAAGTATATTTTTATACTCCGTCTCTCTTATTATATTATCCTAATTTTAGTTCAAAGGTTTCATGGTTGGAAATAATAGTACGTCTCTTATTGATGCTGAATCTGTTAATAACATTATCATTCTGTCTATTCCTATTCCTAATCCTCCTGTTGGTGGCATTCCATATTCTAACGCTTGTATAAAGTCTTCATCCATCATATTGGCTTCTTCGTCACCAGCTTCTCTTGCTTCTACCTGTTTTTTAAATCTTTCATATTGGTCTATTGGGTCATTTAGTTCTGAATATGCATTTCCATATTCGCGTCCACCAATAAACACCTCAAATCTTTCTGTTAATCTATTATCTGATGGTTTTTTCTTTGTTAATGGTGATACTTCAACTGGATAGTCATATATGAATGTTGGTTGTATTAATGTTTCTTCAACAAATTCCTCAAAAAATGCATTTATTATATTTCCTCTTGTTTTCTTATTTTCGTCTATTTCTACATTCTTTTCTTTTGCTATTTTTATAGCATCTTCATCATTGTTTATTGTATTAAAGTCTACCCCTGTTACTTCTTTTATAGCTTCTATCATTGATAGTCTTTTCCATTTTGTTTCTAAGTCTATTTCTGTTCCTTGATATGTAATTTTCGCAGTTCCTAGTACTTTTTGTGATACTGTTCTGAATAAATCTTCTGTTAAATCCATCATGTCATTATAATCTTCGTATGCTGAATATAGCTCTATGTTTGTAAATTCTGGATTATGTTTTATATCCATTCCTTCATTTCTAAACATTCTACCCATTTCATAAACTTTATCAAAGCCACCTACAATTAATCTTTTTAGATATAATTCATTTGCAATTCTTAAATACATATCTAAATCTAATGTGTTGTGATGTGTTATAAATGGTCTTGCTGCAGCTCCTCCTGCTATTGTACTTAATATTGGTGTATCTACTTCTAAATATCCCTTTTGATCTAAATATGCTTTAACTTCTTTGATTATTTTGCTTCTTAATACGAATGTATTTTTTACCTCTGGATTTACTATTAAGTCAACATATCTTTGTCTATATCTTAAATCTATATCTTTTAATCCATGGAATTTTTCTGGTAATGGTCTTAGCGATTTTGAAAGTAGTGTTACTTCTTTTGCGTGTACTGATATTTCTTCTGTTCTTGTTTTAAATACAAATCCAGTTATTCCTATAATATCTCCTATGTCATATGTTTTAAATGCTTTATAGCTTTCTTCCCCTAAGTCATTTATGCTTACATAACTTTGTATTTTTTCATCGCTGTCTTGTATTGTACAAAATGATGCTTTTCCCATTATTCTTTTTGCTATTATTCTTCCTGCTACTGTTACATCTTTTTGTTCAAATTTTTCATAGTTTGATTTTATTTCTCCTGCTGTATTTGTTCTATTGAATTTTGTTATTTCATATGGATCTTTTCCTTCTTCTTGTAGTTCTTTTAATTTATCTCTTCTTATTTGCATTAAGTGGTTTATGTCTAATTCTTCTACTTCGTTGTTTTGGTTATTTTTATTGTTTTCTTGCATTGTTATCTCTCCTCTTATTTTTTCTTTGTATATTATATATTATTTTCTAGTAAAAGTAAAGTTTTGTATTGAAAAACACTATAATTCATTAATATTTTTTGCTCTTATTA
Source organism: uncultured Clostridium sp. (assembly GCA_947367845.1). GTDB lineage: Bacteria > Bacillota > Clostridia > TANB77 > CAG-508 > CAG-269. The sequence continues at coordinate 8,661 of CANBES010000022.1, forward strand.
ATGTATTATAGTGCTTGTTTTGGATTATTGTATTTTATTCATTTTTAAAATTTTTTAGGCTTCTAGTCTTGCTAGTCTATAGTCTATTTCTTTATATTTTATTCTTGCTTGTCTTTCGTGTTTTTTGAAGTTTTCATTCATGTTGTTTTGCACTTCTAGTATTTTGGCTATGTTGTTTTTCATTATTGCTAGTTCGCCTTTTATGTACTTGTTGTCTTCTTTTAATACTGCTACATCTTCTTTTAGCATTGACACATCTTGCTTTAAACCTGAAACGTCTTCTTTTAGGACTTTTACATCTTGTTTCAATCCTGAAACATCTTGCTTTAAGCCTGATACGTCTTCTTTTAGTTCTGAAACGTCTTGTTTCAATCCTGATACGTCTTCTTTTAGTCCTGAAACGTCTTGTTTCAATCCTGAAACATCTTGCTTTAAGCCTGATACGTCTTCTTTTAGTTCTGAAACATCTTGTTTCAATCCTGATACGTCTTCCTTTAGGACTTTTACATCTTGTTGTATTTCAAGCAATATTGATAGTATTTTTTCTTCCACGGATATCCCTCCTTTACTTTTATTAGATTTAATAATTGAAAATAAATAATTTGATAAAAACTTTTTGAATAAAATACTTTTATATTTTACTATATCTCTCTCATTTTTTCAAGCAATTATTCATATTTTTATCATTTTTTATTTCATAAAAAGGTATATAATAATATTTGGCTGGGGTACTGTGATTCGAACACAGGAATGTCGGAGTCAGAGTCCGATGCCTTACCACTTGGCGATACCCCAATATTTACTATTACATTATACCAAATAAATTTTGATTAATAAATAGTTTTATATCAAAAAGAGAAAATTTATACATTAATATTTTTATAAATTCTCTCTTCTGTAATTATATATTTAATAAAACTTCTTCACATTTTTTATAATCTGGTTGGTATTTTTCTAACATTTTATAAAACCCTTTAGCATGTGTTTTATATTTTAAATGACAATATTGATGTAACACTATATAGTCTATAACTTTCCTGCTGTATTTTACAACTTCTGGATTAATTGTTATTTTATTGTCTTTACAATCTCCTAATGTCTTTATTTTTGCAATTTCGTATTCTTCTGGTGCAAAACCTAACATTATTCTTGTTTTTTCCATTGCTCTTTCTATTTCCACATTAGCAATTTGTTCATACATTTTCTCTATCGCTAAGTCTAATATTTCTTTATTTGACATCTTTTTATATTTATTAGGTAGTGATATTTTTATTGTTTTATTTTCTACATCTAATTCTGTTATTTTGATGTTTTTGTATTCAATTTTCACTTTGTAATCTACACCAAGTACTGGCACTGGATGCCTTTCAATACTGTTGCTCACTACTATTCTACGGCTTATTCTTGTTCTTGTTAAATTCATTTTTATCACTCCTAATCAAATTTTCGTTTTGCAAATTGTTGTTCGTTTTCATTAAGGCTATTTTATATTTATTTTTTCATTTTGTCAATACCTTTTTTAAATTTTTTCAAATTTTTGTTCGTACATTCTTTATAAAAATAATATGATAAAATTTGGACAGTTATGACGGAAGGATTTTATCATTAGAAAATGTAAAAAAATAATTTAGGAGAATCTCAAGTTTACCTTGAGAGGTGCCTAAATTATCTTTTATTACTATTTCTATAATAAATATCCTGACAGAATAACTATCTAAATTTTATCATATTATTTTCAAATTATTCAGCTGGGTTTTCTTTAACTTCTTCAACTTTTTCTTCAGAAACTGTATCTACAACTTCTTCTACAACAACATTTTCTGTTTCAACAGCTGGTGCTTCTTCTGGAGCAGCTTCAACAGCTGGCTCTTCAACTAAATCTTCTTTAACAGTAATTTCTCTATCTTCAATTCTAGCTCCAACTTGTTCTTTAGTTTTAGCAGCTTTACCAACTCTATCTCTTAAATAGAACAATCTAGCTCTTCTAGCTTTACCAACTCTAACAAGTTCAACTTTTTCAACTAATGGAGAGTGTACTAAGAAAGTTTTTTCAACACCTACACCGTAAGAAATTTTTCTTACTGTAAATGTTTTGTTAACTCCTCCACCTTGTACTTTGATAATAATTCCTTCAAATACTTGGATTCTTTCTTTATTACCTTCTTTAATTCTTACGTGTACTTTTACTGTATTACCAACTTTTAATTCTGGTATTTTATTTTTTAATTGTTCATGTTCAATAGATTTTATAATATCCATTTCCATTTCCTCCTTTTTACTATTCTCTGAGCGGTGCATATTTTATGCACTTCCTTTTATAAGACCTACTTTAATAAATCTGGTCTTTTCAATTTTGTTATTTCCAAAGATTTTTCTTTTCTCCATTTATCAATATTTTGATGATTTCCTGAAAGCAAAACTTCTGGAACTTTTTCGCCTTCAAACACTTCTGGTCTTGTGTATTGTGGATATTCTAAAAGTCCATTTGAAAAGCTTTCTTCCTTTATAGAATCTTCTTTCAAAACTCCTTTTACATATCTCGATACACTATCAATTAATACCATTGCAGGAATTTCTCCACCAGTTAAAACATAGTCTCCAATTGATATTTCTTCGTCAACTATTTTGTCGATAACTCGTTGGTCTATTCCTTCATAATGTCCACAAAGTATTATTAAATGGCTTTCTTTTGATAAATCTTCAACTTTTTTTTGGTCTAATCTTTTTCCTTGTGGTGACATATAAATTACTTTTGCGTTTTCACTCTTTATAGATTGATATGCCCTGTAAACTACATCTGGCATCATTACCATACCAGCTCCACCACCATATGGAGTATCATCTACTTTTTTGTGTTTGTTTTCTGAAAAATCTCTAATATTCGTTGTATTAATTTCTATTAGCTCTTTTTCTTGGGCTCTTCCAATTATGCTTTGTTTTAAATTATCAAACATTTCTGGAAAGAGTGTTAAAACATCAAATTTCATAGCTTCCTCCATTTAAATTAGTCCTGGTATCAAATGAACTATAACTTTCTTATTATCCATATCAATTTCTTTTAAAACTTCATCAATTGCTGGCAAAAGAATTTGCTTCCCTAGTTCATTTTTTACAACATATATATCATTACTTCCAGTATTAAATATGTCTTCTAGCTTGCCTAAAAGTTCATTTTCATCAGTATAGACATCTAGTCCAATCATATCTACTATGTAATAAGTTCCTTCTTCTAGTGGCTTTTCATTTGCTCTATCTACAAGCACGTAACTTTCGCGTAGTAAATTTGCTTCTTCTGGATTTTCTATCCCTTTGAATTTGATTAATACCATATTTTTATGATATTTCACTTCTTCAATTTCATATTCTTTTTTACCTTTTTTGTTTTCGATATATACTTTTTCTAATTCGTCAAATCGCTCAATATTATCTGTAAAAGGCTTAACTTTTACCATTCCTTTTATTCCAAATGTATTTACAATCTGACCAATTTCAAGATATTTTGTCATATTTTAATACTCCAATTATCCTATAAATTCAACTGTCACTTTTTTGTGTTCTTTATTTGCCATAGCTTTCATAACTGTTCTAATAGATTTTGCAAGTCTTCCTTGTTTACCTATTACTCTTCCCATGTCACTATCTGCAACTTTTACTTCAAAAGTAACTGTTTTTTCGCTGTCTATTCTTTTGATTTCAACAGCATTTGCGTCTTCTACTAAGTTTGAAATTATTGCTTTTAAAACATTTTCCATAGCTGAAGTTCCTTCCTTATTGAGCTTTTTCGATTAAAGCCTTAACTGTGTCTGTTGGTTTAGCACCATTTTTGATCCATTTTTCAACTTTTTCTTTATCTAAAACGATTGTAGCTGGATCTGTCATTGGGTTGTATGTTCCTAATTGTTCGATGATTTTTCCATCTCTTGGGCTTTTAGAATCTGCTACTACTATGTGATAGAATGGAGCTTTTTTCTTTCCTTGTCTTTGTAATCTGATTTTTACCATAATTTTCACCTCCTGAAATTATCTATATATAAATTTAAAAATTTAATAACTTTGTTAATTTAGAACTTAAAGTTCTTCAATGCATTTTCATCAATACCATTCATCATTCTTTTCATTGCACCTTTGTTGCTCTTCATTTTCTTCATCATTTTTTGTGTCATTTCAAATGATTTGATAAATTTGTTGATGTCTTGTACTGTTGTTCCACTTCCTTTTGCGATACGTTGTCTTCTACTTGCATTTAAAAGTCTTGTATCCCTTTTTTCTTTTTTAGTCATAGAACATATTATTGCTTCTATTTTAACGAATTCTTTGTCATCTATTTTTACATCTTTTAATTGGTTCATACCTGGTATCATTTTTAAAAGTGATGAGAAAGAACCCATTTTCTTAATTTGTCTTATTTGTGTTAAGTAATCATCTAAATCGAATTCGCTTTTTCTTAGTTGTTTTTCAAGTTTTTCCGCTTGTTCTAAGTCAAATGACTCTTCTGCTTTTTCAATTACAGAAAGTATATCACCCATCCCTAAAATTCTATTTGCCATTCTGTCTGGGTGGAATACCTCAATATCACTTAATTTTTCACCTGTCGCTGCGAATTTGATAGGCTTTCCTGTTACTTTTTTTACTGATAATGCACTACCACCACGTGTATCACCATCTAATTTTGTTAGAACTACACCATCAATTCCTAAAGCATCATTGAACTTTTCTGCTACGTTTACAGCATCTTGACCTGTCATCGCATCAACTACTAATAATATTTCGTGTGGCTTAATTCCAGCTTTTACATTTTTTAGCTCTTGCATAAGTTCTTCGTCAATGTGTAGTCGTCCAGCAGTGTCTAGTATTACTACATCATTTAATTTTGAATATGCTACTGACATTGCTTGCTTTGCTATGTGAACTACATCTTTTGAAGTTTCGTTTGCAAATACTGGTATATTAAGCTGTTTTCCAACTACTTGCAATTGCTTAATTGCCGCTGGTCTATATACGTCACACGCTACTAATAGTGGATTTTTCCCTTGTTTTCTTAAAAGATTTGCTAGCTTACCAGATGTTGTTGTTTTACCAGAACCTTGTAAACCTACTAGCATTATTACTGTTGGTGGATTTGGTGTAAAATTTATTCTACTTTCTGTTCCACCAAGTAATTCTACTAATTCGTCTTTAACAACTTTAACAACTTGTTGCCCTGGTGTTAATGATTTTAGAACATCCTGCCCTAGTGCTTTTTCTTGAATAGTTGCAATGAAATCTTTAACTATTTTATAGTTTACGTCAGCTTCTAAAAGTGCAAGTTTTACCTCTCTTAACATTTCTTTTAAGTCTGATTCTGTTATTCTTGCTTTTCCCCTAATTTTTCTTGTTATTTCTTGTAATCTAGAAGATAATCCTTCAAAAGCCATAATTTCAACTCCTATTCTTTATTTTATCTATACTAAGCAACTAAGTTCTTTTTTTATGCTTTCTAATACTGTTGCTACTTGTTTATCTGAATAATCCTTCTGTATTTTTGTTAACTCTGATAAAGCCTTTTCGATTCTTTTTTCTTGATTTAACGTCCTTTTCATAAAATTAAGCTTTTCTTCGTATTCGAAAAGTTTTTTCTCCCCTTTCTTAATGATATCTCTAACGGCTTGTCTTGTTATTTCATTATTTTCTGCTATCTCCGATAGTGATAAGTCGTTATTGTAGTAGTCATTGATAAACTCATATTGTTTATCAGTTAAAAGCTTTCCGTAAAATTCGCATAACATACTGATTTTTACTTTTTCTTCCATACTACTACCTCTTTTCTTTTTGTAATGCTAATATACTTTACACTATTTTCACCAATTTGTCAAGTATTTTTGGCAAATTTAAACTAAAATTTTGCTTCCTGCCAGTAGGGACGGACCTTTTTGGCAGGATTTTGCCAGCAAGGACTGTCCCCATTGGCAGAAAGCTGCCAAGAAGGTCCGTCCCTCTTGGCATGCTCTATTTTTATCTCAATTCTGCTTGTAATTTTTTCTCTAATCCTTCAATAATTTTATCCATAACTGCATTAATTTCTTCATCAGTTAAAGTTCTGTCTTGTTTTCCAAAAGTTAAAGAAAATGCTACACTCTTTTTATTTTCTGCTACGCCTTCTCCTGTATAGACATCAAAAACTTCATAGTTTTCTAATAATGAACCTGCAAATTTCTTAATGTTTATTCCTATTTCTTGTGCTGTAACTTTTTTGTCTACTACTACTGCTAAATCTTTTTTGATATTTGGAAATTTTGAAATTTCTTTATATTTCATTTTTCCTACTTTTTTAGCAAGTAGTTTATCTAAGTCTATTTCTAAAATAAATACATTTTCTTTTTCTACACTTGGGTGGATTTTTCCAATTACTCCTACAATGTCGTTATTTACTGATATTACTGCTGATTGTCCTGGGTGCATTTCATCAGGTGTTTTGTTTAAGTCTTTTACAAAACTGTATCTTCCATTATATCCTAAATAATCTAGTATTTCTTCTGCAATTCCTTTTATTACATAAAAATCTATTTTTCTTTTTTCCATTCCAACATAGTAGTCTCCACTCATTAGTGCTGCTAGCTTTTTAGTTTCTGAGTATTCTTCGTTTTGTTTTTGGAATGCTTTTCCTATTTCAAATATTGATACGTCTTTGTTACTTCTTGCTTTGTTGTATTTGTATATTTTATGTAACGCTACTATCAAGCTATGTCTTAATGTATTTTTGTCTTCTGATAATGGAGCTAATAGTTTTACAACTTCTGTGTCGTCTTTTGTAAACATTTTAGCTTCATTTTCTGGAACTAATACATATGATAGCGTTTCGTTTAGTCCTAAGTTTATCATTTTGTTTCTTATTTGTCTTTCAACTTTGTCGTAGCTTCCCATTTTTGGAGCAATGTCAGGTAATTTACCTTTTATGTTATTTACTCCGTAAATACGTCCCACTTCTTCTATTAAATCTTCTTTTATAGAGATGTCTATTCTTCTTTTTGGCACATTTACTGTTATTGTGTCTTCTTTTACTGTTGTTGTAAATCCTAGTCTTCTGAATACATCTAGTATTTCTTGTTCTGTAATTTGCATTCCTAAAATTGCATTTATGTTTTTAGCTGTTATGTCTATTGATTTATCGCTTCTGTCTGTTGTGTCATATTTTGCTATATTTCCTACAACTTCTGCATCAGCATATTTTTCTAGAAGGTTACAAGCTCTTTCTATTGCCATATATGTTCTGTTTGAGTCTAGTCCTTTTTCAAATCTGTTGCTTGCTTCGCTTCTTAGTATTGAGTTTGATGTTCTTCTTACTTTTACATTATCAAATATTGCTGCTTCTATTATGATATTCTTTGTGTTGTCTGTTATTTCTGTATCTAATCCACCCATTACACCTGCAAGACCAATTGCTCTTGCTCCGTCAGATATAACGATGTCTTCTGATTTTAATGTTCTTTCAATATTGTCTAATGTTATTAATTTTTCGCCTTCTTCTGCCATTCTTACTTCTAGTTGCCCTTTTAAGCAATCTGCGTCATAGAAGTGTAAAGGTTGACCTGTTTCTAGCATTACATAGTTACTTATGTCTACTACATTGTTAATTGGTCTTATCCCAGACGCTATAAGTCTGTTTTTTATATATTCTGGACTTTCTTTAATTGTTACATTTTTTACTTTTTTTGCTAAGAATATTGAACAATTTTCTGTATTTACGTTCACTTTAAAAGAATTATTTATATCTTCACTATTTTCTTTATGTGATAAATCAATGTCTTTTACTTTTTTGTCATATATTGCTCCTACTTCATAAGCCATACCTAAAATACTTAATAAATCTCCACGATTTGCTGTTAAATCAAAATCAATTACACTATCATTCATTTGCATATATGCAATTGGGTCTTCTCCTACTGGTGCATCTGCTGGTAACTCGTGTATTCCTGCTTTGTCTTCTTCTCTTAGAAATTTACTTTCTAAACCAAGTTCAGCCATTGAGCACATCATTCCATTTGACTCTGCTCCTCTTATAACACCTTTTTTTATTGTTCCACCTGGTAGTTCTGCTCCATTTTGTGCAAGTATTACTTTTAGACCTTTTCTTGCATTTGGTGCACCACATACAATATCTAAAATCTCGTTTCCTACGTCTACTTTACAACAATGTAAATGGTCTGAATCTGGATGGTCTTCACATTCTTTTATTTCTCCAATTACTAGCTTTGTTGCATTTATTAGCTTTCCTGCTTCGTCATATTCATTGCCTGCATTTGTCATATCTTCTGCTAATTTTTTAACATCGATATTTTCATCTAAATCAATATAATCTTTTAAAAAATTAATACTTAATTTCATTTTCTTCGTCCTTTCTATCAAATTGTTTTAGGAATCTTACATCGTTTTGGTATAGTAAACGTATATCTGTTATTCCATATTTAAACATTGCTAATCTGTCTAATCCTACTCCAAATGCAAAACCTGAATATTTTTCTGGGTCATATCCATTCATTTTTAGCACATTTGGGTGAACTATTCCTGAACCTAAAAGTTCTATCCAACCTGTTTGTTTACATAGATTACAACCTTTTCCTCCACATTTAAAGCATGTTACATCTACTTCATATGATGGTTCTGTAAATGGGAAATAACTTGGTCTAAATCTTAGTTCTGTATTTTGACCCAACATTTTTTTCATAAACACTTCTAGTGTTCCTTTTAAATCTGCTAATGATATATTTTTATCAACTACTAAACCTTCTACTTGATTAAATTGATGTGAATGTGTTGCATCATCTTCTCTTCTAAATGTTTTTCCTGGTACTATAATTCTTATTGGTGCTTTTTCTTCATTTGCCATCATTGTTCTTGCTTGAACACTTGATGTTTGTGTTCTTAATAAATGTTCTGGTGTTATGTAGAAGCTATCTTGCATATCCCTTGCTGGATGTCCTTTTGGTAAATTTAATCTTTCAAAACAATATTCATCTGTTTCTAATTCTGGACCTGAAACAACATCATATCCCATTGAGACAAATAAGTCTTCAACTTCTTCTATAACTCTATTTAGTGGATGTTTACTTCCTCTTTTAACTTTTTGACTTGGTAAAGTTATATCAATTTCTTCTGCTTTTAATTTTTCTTCTAACTCTATTTTTTTAAGTTCTTCTTCTTTCTCTTCTACTAGTTTATTTAGTTCATCTCTTACTTGATTCACCAAACTTCCTATTACTGGTCTTTCTTCTGGGCTCAATTTTCCCATTCCTCTTAATACTAAAGTTAGTTCTCCTTTTTTTCCTAAGTATTTTACTTTTAATTCACCTAATATTTTCAAATCTTTGCTTTCGTTAATTTCTTTTAGTGAATTTTCTCTAATTTTTGCAATTTCTTCTTTCATATTTACTCCTTCCTCTTTATTGAATTTGAAAAAGCCACTCCGTCTATATAGGACGAAATGGCTTTATTTCCGTGGTACCACCTAAATTTATTAGTTTTTTTACTAACCTTATTAAAAGTTTTAACGGTTCAACCGCCTTTCCCTACTTAGTTTCAAGAAAAGACCTAAAAAGTGAAATTTCTATATATCTATATTAATGACTTCCAGCCTTGGTCATTTTCTCTCTTAATCTTTTTGTGATATATATACTTTGCTTTTTAATTGGCTTGTTTATTATGTTTTATATTCTAGCATATTTTATCTTTGGTTTCAAGAGTTTTAGCTCATTTTTATAAATTCACTGTTCTATGAAATTTTACTTCATTTTTAATATGGTCTATATTGCTTTGTTTCTTTGTATGAACCATATTTTTTACCATAATATTTTTCTATTCTAGTATTTTTTTCTGTTTTATTTTTTGTTTTATTTTTTGTTTTTGAAAATCCTTTTCCAGCTTCTAATAAAAGTGGTTTTTCTTTTCTATTTTTTATAAAAATTCTAATTTTGTTTAATATTGTGTTTCTGTTTTCAAAATAGAAAGTAATAATATACATTCCATAATCATTCAGTTCTGTTTCTACTCTAATTTTTTTATTTGGAAATTCTCTTTTTACTCCTTCTATATTTTCTTCTACTTCTTCCTTCGTATATTCTTTTGAGTCAAAATAGTACTCTAAGCGTTTGATTTGTTTCATTTTTTATCAACATCCTTTTTATAAATTTTATTTAAAATTTACATTTTACCAGTTTCATTTTTACTAACAAAACTTTTGTAACTTATGTTACGAGTACTATTTTAACATATTTTTCTTGATTTTTCAATATTTTATAAAGTTTTATATTTCGTCTTCTATATATAATAATCTATTATATTTTGCCACTCTATCCGTTCTGCAAGGAGCTCCTGTTTTTATTTGTCCTGCATTTACACCAACTGCTATGTCTGCAATTGTGGTATCTTCTGTTTCTCCTGAGCGGTGAGATATAACAGTTCTATATCCACTCTCTTTTGCCATTTGAATTGTATCTAATGTTTCTGTTAATGTTCCAATTTGGTTTGGTTTTATTAATATAGCATTTGCTACTTTTTTATCAATACCCCTTTTTAGTCTAGATTTATTTGTAACAAATAAGTCATCTCCCACTAGTTGTACTTTATCTCCTATTTTATTTGTTAGCTTTTCCCAGCTTTCCCAATCTTCTTCTGCTAAACCGTCTTCTATTGAGTAAATTGGATATTTCTCACATAGGTCTTCTATATATTTCATCATTTCTTCTTTCGTTTTATACTGCTTACTTTTCCAAAAATAATATCCGTTTTTACCTATTTTCTTTGCTTCTTCAAACATTTCTGTACTTGCAACATCTAGTGCTAACATTATGTCTTTGCCTGGTTCATACCCAGCTTTTTTTATTGCTTCTATTATGACTTCTAACGCTTGTTCTTCATTTTCTAAATTGGGAGCAAATCCTCCTTCGTCTCCTACTCCTACACTATATCCTTTTTCTTTTAAGACTTTTTTTAGTATATGATATATTTCTACTCCCCTTTTTAATCTTTCTGCAAATGTAATGTCTCCTACTGGCATAATCATAAATTCTTGTATGCTAATATTGTTATCTGAGTGTTTTCCACCATTCAATATATTCATCATTGGTACTGGCATAATTTTTGCATTTATTCCACCAATATAATTATATAATTCCATGCCAAGTGAATTGCTGGCTGCTTTTGCTACTGCTAGCGAAACTCCTAAAATTGCATTTGCTCCTAAATTAGATTTATTTGGTGTGTCGTCCAATTTAATCATTTGCTCGTCTATTTTTCTTTGTTCATATACATTCATTCCTATTATTTCTTTTGCAATTTTTTTATTTACATTTTCAACTGCTTTTTCTACACTTTTCCCCATGTAATTATTTTTATTTCCATCTCTTAGTTCTACTGCTTCAAAACTTCCTGTTGATGCACCTGATGGTACAGAAGCAACTCCTACATATCCGTCCTCTGTGAGTACTTCTACTTGAATTGTTGGGTTCCCTCTAGAGTCTAGTATTTGTATCGCTTTTATATCTTGTATTTTTAATGTGTTCTTCATTTATATTCCCTCCTTATTGTTTTTATTATATACAATATTTGGAAGTTTTATACACATGATATTTCTCAAAATATATTCATTTTTTATTTACTAGAAGATGTGTCCCAAATGGACAAAATGTCCAAAAGGAAACATCCCCAAATGTCCCGTTATGATGCTTTTTTGTTTCTCAATTCTGTTGCATATTTTAAAGTAATCTCATTTACTTCTCCTGATGAAATTCTTGCAATTTCTTCTATTACTTCATTTTCTTTTAGTAATCTAATTTGTGTGCTTGTTCTTTCCTGTTTTACGTTTTTGCTAATAAAATAATTATAGTCTGCAACCGCTGCTATATTTGGTAAATGTGATATGCACATTACTTGATGCTTTTTAGATATTGCTTTCAATTTTTTTGCAACAGAGTTTGCCGCTTTTCCGCTAATTCCTGTGTCTATTTCGTCAAATACTAATACTGGCATTTTGTCTGTTTCTGCTAGCACTTTTTTTATCGCTAACATTATTCTTGACATTTCTCCACCTGATGCTATTTTAGATAGTTCTTTTTCGCTTTCCCCTATGTTTGTTGCAATGTAGAAAGTAACAACATCTTTTCCTGTTTTGTAGTATTCATCTTTATATTCTATATGTATGTTAATTTTTGCGTTTTTCATTTCTAAATCTATTAATTCTTGGTTTATCTGTTTACTTAGATTTTGTGCATTTTCTTTTCTTATTTCATTCATTTCTTTTGCCAATTTGTCCATTTGATTTTCTATTTCTTTTTGTCTGTTTTTTAGTTTATTATTGTATTCTTCTAAGTTTTCTATGTGTTCTATTTCTTTTTTTGTTTCTTCACTATATTTTAATATTTCTTTTATGCTATTTCCGTATTTTCTTTTTAGGGAATATATTAAATTTAATCTTTCTTCTATGTAATTTCTTTCTTCTTCGTCAAAATATATGTCTTTTGTGTAACTGCTTATGTCTCTAGATAATTCTTGTAATTCATAATATATTGTTTTTAAACTTCCTGATACTTTCTCATATTTCTCGTCTATATTTTCTATTTTTTCTAATGCTCTTATTGCCATACTTATTGTGTCTATACTATTTTCTGATATTAAGTTATCTGCTTCATTTAGGTTGTCTGATATTTTTTCTGCATTTGACATTATTTTTCTTTTTTCTTCTAGCTCTGTTTCTTCTTCTGGTTTTAGTTTTGCTTCTTCTATTTCATTTACTTGGTATTGTAATAAGTCTAGTTTTCTTTGTTTTTCTTTTTCATCTCCAAAATTCTCTTTTAGTTCTTGTTTTATTTGGTTTCTTTCTTCATATAGCTTTTCGTATTTTTCTTTATTTTTTTGTAGTTTTTCTCCACTAAAATTGTCTAAATATGTTATATGTTTTCTGTTATCTAATAGGTTTTGATTGTCGTTTTGTCCATGTATTTCTATAAAGTTACTCATAAATTCTTTTAGTTCGTTTACTGTTACCATTCTTCCGTTTATTTTGCACATATTTTTTCCTGTTGCACTTATTTCTCTTGATATTATTATATTTCCTTCTTCTGATTTTTCACTTTCAGGTTCGTACATGCATAATTCTACAAATGAGTTTGTTTCTCCTTTTCTTATCATTTCTTTTGAAAATCTTCCACCTGATATTATTTGTAATGAGTCTATTATTAATGTTTTTCCTGCTCCTGTTTCTCCTGTTAATATGTTTAACCCTTTGTTTAGGTCTATGCTTAAATCTTCTATTATTCCTATGTTTTTTATATGTAATGTTGTTATCATTTTGTACCTCCTGAAATATTTTCTGAATTTTTGTTCGTCCTTATTGTATAACTGTTTTTTTATTTTGTCAATACTTTTTGCGAACATTTTTTCTTTTCATTGTAGAACGCTTTTTTTAACGTCATAGAGCCAAAAAGAGAACCCCATCGAGTTCTCCAAAATCATATGCTATTCACATATTTCATTACTATTCCATTTTTGCTTTTATAATAGTTCTTTCTAATACCAACATTTTTAAATCCTACTTTTTCGTATAATTTGATAGCAGGTATATTATCTTCATTAACTTCCAAAAAAATAGAATTTGCCTTGAACTCTTTGCAAATAGAAATTAACTCATTTACAAGTAGAGTTCCTATACCTTTATTTCTATAATCTTTTCTAGTTACAATATTCATAATATCAGCTTGGTCTAGTGCAAATTTTATTCCTGCGAATCCTATTATTTCACCTTTTGATATTGCTACTATGTATTTTGAATTGCTTGAATTTAGTTCTTCTTGTAAAATATTGTAGTTCCAAAAGTCGTCAAATTCAGTTTCTAAATTTTCTTTTATTTCTTCTAAGTGATTTTTATTCATTTTTTCTATTTCTATATTCATAGGCTTTAATTCCTTTCATTTCAAATAAACTCTTCAAATACCAAATTTGCCAAATCCAGTCCCTTATTAGTCAATCTAATATAATTTAAATCAATTACAACCAAACCTTCTTCTACCAACTCATTCAACCTATCTCTATACAAATAAATCGGATTTTGACCAAATTTTTGCTTAAAACTTGCAATATTCACCCCATCTAACATTCTCAAGCCCAGCAACATAAACTCATTTTGTTTATCTTCCAAAGTTTGCACTTCTTCAATCTCCTTATTTTCTACATTATTTATATAGTTTTCCATATTATTGCCATTGCTAAATCTTGTATCCTTCAAATACGAATGTGCCGCTACTCCTAAACCTATATATTCTTCTTGGTTCCAGCAATTCATATTATGTTTTGATTGCTTATTCTCTTTTGCAAAATTTGATATTTCATAATGTTTATATCCATTTAATTCTAAAGTATTCTTTACATACCAATACATTTCTCTTTCTGTTTCTTCGCTTGGCAATTCTATTTTTCCTTCGTCTAATAATTTTGAAATTACTGTTCCTTCTTCTATTATTAAAGAATATACACTTATATGTGTTGCATTCAATTTTATTACCGCTTCTAAGCTTTCCTTTAAATCCATAATTGTTTGGTTTGGGAGTCCTAACATTAAATCCACATTAATGTTTTCAAACCCTACTTGTTTTGCCCAATTATATGTATCTAAAAATTCTTCGTATGTATGAATTCTTCCAATTTGTTTTAGCAGACTATTATTTGTTGTTTGTAAACCAATACTTAACCTATTTATGCCACAGGATTTAAAATCCTGCAACTTTTGTTTTGTAACTGTTCCTGGATTTACTTCTATTGTAATTTCTATTTCTTCAAATTTTGTTATATTATTTTTTAGTTTGATTTTTATTTTTTCAATTAGTTCTACTATATATTTGCTTTCTATATATGATGGTGTTCCTCCACCTATGTATATCGTTGTAACATTGTATTTTTCAAGCTGATATGTGTCTATCTCCTTTTTTATTGCATTTATGTATTGTTCTTGTTTCTCATTTTTATTCGCAAATGAAATAAAATCACAGTAATAGCATTTCTGCTTACAAAATGGTATGTGTATGTATAATCCTAGTTCTTTTTTATCCATTAGCTATCTCCATTATTTTAATTTTTTCTATATAAAAACATTATAACACCTATTTATTGATTTTTCACTATTTGCAATTATTTTTCTAATTATTATTGCATTATCTTTTATTTTATGCTAATATACCTTTAGTTATTTTTAATTATTTATTTCTCAAAATTCTATCTAAATTATCCCAAT
>CANBES010000023.1 GCA_947367845.1 uncultured Clostridium sp.
AAAAAACTCATCGCAAAATATGACAAATTTCGACAAATGCAAAAAGCTACCATTTTAATAGCTTTATTAAATAAAAACACCATTAATATTCAAATCTACTGAATATCAATGGTGGTTTCTACTTTAAAATACACCAAGTCCCCACAGGCTCTGGCAAATCTTCAAAAATCATTTCTTGTTTAGTAGTAGGATGAACAATCGTCAAACTATACGCCCACAAAGCAATCTGTTTTCCCTTTCCCCTTGTACCATACTTTTGGTCACCAAAAATACTATGACCAAAATTAGAAAGTTGAACTCTAATTTGATGATGTCTTCCTGTGTGCAAATTGACTTTTAGCAAGCTTAAATCTTTAACTTCATTATATTTTAAGACTTCATAATCTAATTTTGCAAGCTTTGCATTTTTCTTAGTAGCATTTACCACTTTACTTATATTATTTCTTTCATCTTTATATAAATAATCTTCTAAAGACCCCTTTGTTTTCTCAACTTTTCCGTCAACAACAGCTAAATAAATCTTTTTTAAGCTTTTCGTTCTTACCTGTTCACTTAGCCTTGAAGCAGCTTTTGAAGTTTTAGCAAAAACCATAACTCCACCAACTGGTCTATCTAATCTATGGACTAGTCCTAAATAAACATTTCCTGGTTTGTTGTACTTTTCTTTAATATAATTTTTTACCAATGTTAGCATATCCATATCACCTGTTTTATCGGCTTGTGATGGTATGTTTGGCGTTTTTTCTACAACTATTATATGATTATCTTCATAAATAACTTTTATATTTTGCATTATTTCTCCCATCTTCCATAAATTCCACAAGGTAAAACTAGTTTAGAGTTTTCCATTGGAATACCAATTTCGCCACATTCTAATTTTCCTTTATGTTGTTTTGATACTGTTAGGCTTAAAATATTTTGTAAAACTGTACTTGAAATTCCTGTTGTATATGAATTTATTAAGAAAAATAATGGGTCTTTTGATAATACTTTTGTACATAATTCAACTAAATCATAAATGTTATCTTCAAATTGCCATACTTCTCCCTTTGCTCCCCTTCCATATGAAGGTGGGTCCATAATTATTGCATCATATGTATTTCCGCGTCTAATCTCTCTGTTAACAAACTTAACAACATCATCTACAATAAATCTAACTGGTCTTTCTTGTAATCCTGATGAAACTACATTCTCCTTTGCCCAAGTTGTCATTCCTTTTGAGCTATCTACATGACAAACTGATGCTCCTGCTGATAAGCATGCAACAGTTGCACCACCTGTATATGCAAATAAATTTAACACTTTTATTTCTCTTTTTTCAGATTTAATTTTGTTAATCATCCAATCCCAGTTAACAGCTTGCTCTGGAAATAGCCCTGTATGCTTAAATCCCATTGGTTTAATATTGAAAATTAAATTTTTATATTTCACTTGCCATTGCTTAGGCATTTTTTTATTAAACTCCCATGCACCACCACCACTTTTACTTCTGTGATATGTTGCATTAATTTCTTTCCATTTATTTGGGAAACTTTTATCTTTCCAAATTATTTGTGGGTCTGGTCTTGCTAAAACAACATCTCCCCATTTTTCTAGCTTTTGCCCATCTGCCATATCTAAAATTTTATAATCTTTCCATTCACTTGCTAATTTCATAAATTTTTAAGTAGCAAAAAAATACTACTATCCTCCTTAACTTAGAATAGTAATATTTTAACACATTTTTAAATATTTTGCAAAATTCTCATAAAACTATATATCATAACAATGTTAAGGCAAGAAAACATAACAAATGCAAAACTTGCCGCTGTAATTAACTTGTGTTTTCTCATTAATCTTGAAACTTTACTTATAACTCTCTCTTTCTTTAAAACTAACTTGTCCAATCTTGTGTCATATCTAACTTCAAAAAATTTTTCTTTTGCAATCTCCATAAAATTTTTCCCCCTTAAAAATTTATATCTATATATGTATATTCAATAAAAAATTTTTTATGACAAAACTTTGTTGGACATCCTCGTTGGACATTTGTGTTAATTTATGCTATAATATATTTATATATGGTTATTGCCGGATGACCCCCAGGAGGAAATTGTGAATAATTTTGTTAAAAAGGTGATTAATATCGCCATTGATACTATCGTAGCATCTCTCGTTATTTACTTCGTATTTGGAGTAAACCTGCTTACAGCATTTCTGGATGAAGGGTTTGGAAGTATATTCCAGACAGTTGGTAGCAATATTTATTTATTGCTCTACATCGTGCTCCTTGTAGTAGTTTCTGTTCGTGCAGAAGCTATGGTTGAAGCATTTAAATCTTCACTCAGAAATTGGAAATCATTACTTCGGATTGTTGTAACAATCCTTGTAGTAGTACTTGTGTACTGGTTCTTACTGCCCACTCTTGAAGTTGGCTCTCTTGCACCAGTATATGGACTAGTAGTACAATTTGTTATTGCATTACTTTTCAGATAAAAAATGAAGCCCGGCAGCTTCATTTTTTTGCATTATATTAATAATTATGTTATAATAAATATGTATAGGTTTTGCTGGAAACCTCCTAGAAAGGAAATTTTATTTTATGAAAAAAACATTTACTGAGATTTTAGGATGGGTTATATTTTTTCTCGAATTGATTATTCGGATTATTGCTAAAGTGATTATAATTCTTTTGGCAGTACCTGCAGTTTTTATAATTTCAACAATTTTAGTTGCATTAGAAGAATAGAGACCAGCATCTCTATTCTTTATTCTTTATTTTTTATTTCTTCTGCTATTTTTCTTGTTATCCCCTTTACTTCCATAAGTTCTTCAACTGAAGCTTCTTTTATCTTAGCAACACTACCAAAATGTTTTAATAGTGACTGTTTTCGTATCTCACCAATTCCATTAATTCCATCAAGTTCTGACTTTTTCATTTCTTTGTTGTGTAATTTCCTATAATACGAAATCGCCGTATCGTGCACAGTATCTTGAAATCTTGTAATCAAGTTCATTAGTTCTTGTGATATTTCTAATTCTTCTCTATTTTCATTCATCAGTGCTCTTGTTTGATGCTTATCATTTTTTACCATACCAAATACAGGAATATCTAAATTATATTTTGCAATAGCTTTTTTAGTTGCTCTAATTTGAGTTATCCCACCATCTGCAAATATAGCATCAGGCAAAGTTCCAAAACCGCCTTTTGGATTTTCTATTGAATGTTTAATTCTCCTTGTAATTACTTCTTCCATACACCTTGGGTCATCTTGTCCAAATACAGTCTTTATTTTGAACCTTCTTGACAAATTCTTTTTTATCACCCCATCTTGCATAACACACATGCCTGCCACCATATGCTCTCCTGACATATTTGAGATATCATATGTTTCAATTTTTCTAGGTAATTTGTCTAGATTTAAAACTTCTTTAAGTTCTATAAGGATTTCGCCTTGATTTTTCTCTTTGTTTTCTAGTGTAACTTTTGCATTATTTTCTGCCATTTCCACAAAACGCAGTTTTTCTCCTCTTTTTGGCGTTTTTATTTCCACTTTTCTTCCTAAACTTGTGGATAACCATTCTTCTAAAACTTCTTTATCTTCTATTTCTTCTCTTATCATTATTCTATTCGGAATATTCGGATTGTCTAGATAATATTGCTTTATAAATCCTGATAAAATTTCTTTATCATCCATATCTTTTAAATCCTGATAAAAGTAATGTTCCCTTCCTATCATTTTGCTACCACGAACAAAGAATATTTCTATACATACTTGTAATTCTGATTTTGCAATTCCTATTGCATCTATGCTGTTTTCTGATATATTTGATACTTTTTGTTTTGCTGAGGCTCTTTCTATTGCTTGTATCCTGTCTCTTAACTCTGCTGCTTTTTCGTATTCAAAGTTTTCTGACGCAGTTTTCATTTGTATTTCTAATTCTTTTACAACTTTGTTTATTTTTCCGTCTAGTAAATCCATAATTTCATCTATTTGTTTTCTATATTCCTCTTTTGTTACATATCCCATACATGGTGCTAAACATTTATTTATATGGTAGTTTAAGCAAGGTCTTGTTCTTTCTTTTAGAGTTCTACATTGACGTATTTTATATTTTTGCTTTATAAAATCTACCATTTCTTTTGCCGCCCCTGGATTTGCATATGGCCCAAAATATTTTGACCCGTCATTTACTAATCTCCTTGTTATGAATACTCCTGGATAGTCCGATTTCAGGTCAATTTTTATATATGGATATGTCTTGTCATCTTTTAAAAGCACATTAAATTTGGGTCTATTCTTCTTTATTAAATTACATTCTAATATTAGTGCTTCTGCTTCGTTGTCTACTACTATATATTCGAAATGGTCTATTAGGCTTACCATTTTTTCTATTCTTGCTGTTTTATCTGTTTTTCTAAAATATTGCCTAACTCTGTTTTTTAGTGATATCGCTTTTCCTACATAGATGATGTTGTCGTCTTTGTCTCTCATTACATAGACACCTGGTTTGTGTGGCAATTTTTTTAATTCTTCTTCTATGTTAAACATATTTTTTCACCTTTTTTAAAAAGTTTAGGCGATAGAAATATTCTATCGCCTTGGGTTTTTGGTAAAAATGTTACTCTTCTCTCATGACCAAAATCGAGTCTTCCTGAACCTTAATTTTAATGATTGTTGAATTAGTATTGATTACATTCTCCAATCTCTTAATACGCAAGTATTTTTCTCTTGGTGGATTGATATAATATGTAGAAATTTGATCATACCTTCTCATTCCATCGTACTGATACTTAATTCGTTGAAACACTCTTTCTTGTTCACGAATAAATTCTCTTACAAATCGCTCGTCCTTTGCTTGGTACCCCATCCGATCCATAATTCTGTTAAAGAATATCATAAATTTACCTACCTTTCTGTTATGTATATAGTATATCATACTTATTTCATATTTGCAACGGATTTTACATAATATTTAAAATTTCATTTCTTTATTTAAAAAAGCGATAGAATTAACTATCGCCTTTTGGAATAACTAATTTTTAATCAAGATTACTATCATCAAAATCCTTATCAGAAATTCGAAGAGTTTTTCTGTCTTTATTAACCTTGATTTTAAATGTTTTTGCAGCTTCATTAATTTGTTCTTGCAGTTCAGAAATTCTTTCAATTTCTCTAGTTTTACAATACTGATAATATGTGGCGCATTCTTCATTATGTGTTGCCCAACATTCTTCTTTAGATTTTTCAAAATCTCGTCTTGCCCAACTAATGAACCAATCTACAAATTCTCTATCCGAAAGATTATCTTTATACCGTCGCTGCTTCCTTTTAAGTAATGTCATAGTTATACCTACTCTTTCTATATGTTAACTATAACACGATTGTGGCAAATTTTCAAGCTTTTCTCTTATATTTGGTTATTTTTAGCAAAACTTTTTGGAATAAGCAAATAAGAAAGAATAACTTTCCTATAACATAAAAAAACCGCTATATCTATTGATACAATCGGTTTTTATTTTATGAATTCATATATTTATATATTTATACAAAACTCTTATTTTTTGTTTACTAAATCTTTTAATGCTTTACCAGCTTTGAAAACTGGAGCTTTTGATGCAGGTATTTTGATTTCTTCTTTAGTTTGTGGGTTTCTACCTTTTCTAGCTGCTCTTTTTCTTACTTCAAAAGATCCAAATCCAACTAATTGAACTTTTTCTCCTTTTTTTAGTGATTCTGTTACAACTTCTACAAAAGCGTTAACTGATGCTTCAGCTGCTTTTTTTGTTTCTCCTGTTTTTGCAGCCATTGCTGCGATTAATTCAGCTTTGTTCATTTGAATTACCTCCTATAAGATTTATAAATAGTTTATGTACTTATTGTCTGAACTAACAATAATGTACTTCTAATTAAATAAATTCGCCAAAAATAGCTAAAATCCTTCTTTTTTTTCAATTTTTTTGAAATTTTAGTATATTTTTAGCTTTGTAAGCACTTTGCATAGCTTTTCTCCTGCTGGCAACATCGTTAATTCTTCCTTAGAGAATACCTTTAATGCCACTATTGCCAAGCCATACACAACTACTGCAAGTGCTATTGCTAATATTGTAGCCAATTTTGCAGTAATTATTCTTGATAATGACAAATAACTATAATATGAGCAAATTCCCATCATTGCCGTTGCTATAACTGGTTTTATTACAAACTTAGAAAACGTTAAATCTAGTTTTATATTTTTCA
This sequence comes from uncultured Clostridium sp., assembly GCA_947367845.1. Classification (GTDB taxonomy): domain Bacteria; phylum Bacillota; class Clostridia; order TANB77; family CAG-508; genus CAG-269. The sequence goes on from CANBES010000023.1 coordinate 6,222, forward strand.
TTAATGAGACCATTGCAATTGCAAAAGCTACTAAATGGCAGACAACTGATGCCATTGCTGCCCCATTTACTCCTATCTCTGGAATTGGAACTAATATCAAATTTAAAATCAACTTTGAAATAACCCCAACTCCTAATGATATTACTGGAATTTTCAATTTCCCATACCCTTGTAAAGCTCCATTTATAGTCTGGTCCAAAATCGTAAAAATTATTGTCAATGCACTTATCTGTAAAATTGTTGCTCCACTACTTGCATTAGGAAATAGCAATTGTAATATTGGACCTGCAAAAATGCACATACCAATTGTACAAGGTAACCCTATCAACATTGAAACTAATAAAGAAAATGATGTCTTTTGCGATATTGTTTTTATATCTTTCCTTGCTTTTGCTGCTGATATTGCTGGAACTAATGCAGTAGAAAAAGCCACATTTATGGATAGTGGTAAACTTGTTAGTGTATCTACCTTTCCACCTAAAATCCCATATTGTGTAATTGCCATATCTTCTGGCATAAATTGTTTCAAACTTCTTACAACTGTAAAAGAATCTATATTTTTGTTCAAAGATGACATTATTGCTGTTAATGCAATTGGCACAGAAACTATCAAAATCTTTTTTATAATTGTCCTTACTCTTTCATATTTGTAATTTACTGTTGACCTTATCTCTGTTGCAATCTCTTTACTTCTTGTATTATAAAATAAATATAAATATCCAAAACCAGCCATTGTAGCAAGTGTAGTTGCAAGTGTTGCACCACCTGCCATCCATTCTGTTGACACATTTGAAAGTATCGCTACAATCTCTACCAATATAATTGTAAGCGCCGTTTTAAAAATCTGTTCCATTGTCTGTGACCTGGCTGTTGCCTTTATGTTCTGTCTTCCATTAAAATAACCTCTCATAACAGAAGAAATTGCCACAAAAAATATCGCAGGAGACAACGCAACCAATGTCATTTCCGCTTCCGGTATCTGTAACCAATAATTTGCTATCATATTTGCCCCTAAAAACAAAAGCAAGCTTCCTATTAGCCCAATTAATGCAAACGTCGCAAAAGCGATTTTAAACACTCTGTGAGCCCCTTTATGATCTCCAATAGCAACCCTCTCTGAAACTAGTTTAGAAATTGCATTTGGAACACCAATTGACGAAATCGTAAGCAACATTGCATAAATTTGATACCCTGCTGCCACAATTCCATTTCCCTTATCTCCAAAACCTTCCCTATTTGTTAAATATAATGTATATAATAACCCTAACACCTTTATCAATACTTGTGAAAAAATAAGTGTAATAACCCCTTGCATAAAAGTCTCTTTTTTTACTGTTGTTTTCCTTACTGCTTGTTTTACCATTTAATCACTCCTTTTTATCTAATTGTACTTTCTTAGTATTGATTTAATTACTAAATTTATACAAAAATTGGGAGCTTTTTAAATTCCTGCCAACGGGGACGGTCCTTTTTGGCAGATTCCTGCCAAAAAGGTCCGTCCCTGTTGGCAGGCTTTCGTCAAAAAAAGATATACTTGTTAATTTTTAGTATATCTTTCTTCTATATTATTTAATTGTCCTTGTTTGGTTATCCCTATTGCCCTTCTTTGCTCTATATGTTTTTATCTATATTTGGCAATAGTTGTTTCTTTCTTGAAACAACACCTGGTAAAAATGCTGTATTATTTTCTAATTTTACACCAAATGCTTTTTCAACTATTTCTACTTTATTTCCGAAGTACTATAATCTCTGAATTACTATTTAATATATCTGTTATTGCAAATACTAGAAAATCTAATCCTTTTTCTGCAATTTCTTTATTTATTGCATTTTCTAGTTCTTCTTGTCTTTTTAATAAATCTGGAATGCTTACAGTATTTACTTGCGCTATTACAAATTTAACTCCGTTTTTATCTAGACTTTTTGCGTCTAAATTTACTAATTGTTCTCCTGTAAAGTCATCTAAATCTGTTCCAGCTTTTAACATTTCTAATCCATATTCGTTTACATCAATTTCAGCTATTTTTGCCAACTCTTCTAATGCTTTTTTGTCATGGTCTGTTGTTGTTGGAGATTTTAATAATAGTGTATCTGATATTATTGCACTTGCCATTAATATTGCTTCTTTTTTGTCTATTTTTATTCCATTTTGATTGAATTCTTCGAATAATAATGTTGATGTACATCCATATGGCTTTGCATTGTAATATAGTGGTTCTGCTGTTTCAAAGTTTGAAATTCTGTGGTGGTCTGTAACTGATAATATTTTTGCTTTTTCTATTCCTTCTACACTTTGACCAAATTCGTTATGGTCTACTAGTATTACTTCTTGACCTTCTTCTACTTTTTCAATTAGGTCTTGCGCTTCAATTCCTAAATAATTTAGTATGTATTGCGTTTCTTTATTTACGTTTCCTAAACGTACTGCCTTTCTGTTTTCATGTCCCATTTTTTTGTCTAATATTTCTTTTACAAGACTTGAGCATATTGTGTCTGTGTCTGGGTTTTTGTGCCCAAATATTAAAACTTGATTTTCCATTTTTATTTCTCCTTTTTCTTTTATAGTATATAATTTTTTCGTACTATCATTATATTTATGCTAAATTCCTTTTATCTTTCTAATTAAATTGAATTTTTTATTTCTTCTAGTTCTTCTTTTGTAAAGTCATATTTTTTATTGCAAAAATGACAAATTATTTCTGCTTTTCCGTCTTCTTTTATAATGTTTTCTATCTCTGTTTTTCCAAGTGTTGCTAATCCTTCTGCAATATGTTCTTTCGAGCAATCGCATTCATATACAGGTACCTTTTCATCTTCAATTACTTTTACGTTTTTGTCTCCTGTCACTTTTTTTGCTATCTCTAATAATGTTAAGTTTTCATCTAACATTTTTGAAATTGCTCCTGCTTTGAATATTGCTTGCTCTACTTTTGAAATTTCTTCGTCTGTTGCATCTGGCATTGGAGTAATTAGGTATCCACCTGCTGCTTTTACTCCGTCTTTATTTACTAAAACACCTAGTGCTACTGCTGATTGTCTTTGTTCAGAGTTTACAAAGTAGTTAGTGAAGTCATCTGCTATTTCTCCTGATGTTAATGGTGATATTCCTATGTATGGGTCTTTTAGTCCAATATCTTTTATTACATTGATATATCCTTCTTGACCAACAGCTCCACCTACATCTAGCTTTCCAAATTCGTTTAGTGGTAAGTCTACATATGGATTTGCTACATATCCTTTTACTTTTGGCTCGTTGCTTGCTGTTGTTAGCATTGTGCCTATTTCACCGTTTCCTTTTATTTGTATTGTTATTTTGTCCGTTTTATTTTTCATTTCTTGTGCCATTATTGCTGTTATTGTTAGTAGTCTTCCAAATGCTGCTGTTGCTAGTGGGCTTAAGTCGTGTGTGTTTCTTGCTTTTTCTACCAACTCTGTTGTGTCTATACATATTATTGATATTTTGTCATTGTGTGCTAAGAATTTTGTTATTTTGTCTTGCATTTTTCTCTCTCCTTTTGCTAACTTTCTGCTGTATATTATATAGCAAAAAGTTGCTTAAGTCAATGTTTTTATTGATTTAAGCAACTTATACGCTTTTCTATTTTATGACTGTTTTTGAAACATCTCTTTACCTTCTCCACAAACTGGGCAAACCCATTCGTCTGGTAAATCATCAAAATCTGTTCCAGGCTTTACTCCTGCTTTTTCATTTCCATATTTCGGATTATAAATATACTTACATTCTACACATTCAAATTTTTGCATATCTGAATGTTCATCTTTAAAATTCTTATATCCCAAACTGATTGCAACAATTACCATTAATAAGAAAGATAAAGCCTTCCAAATGCCACTATCAAGCAATATCACTGCAAAAATCCCAAAAGTTGCACTTATTCCATACAATATTAGAACTGCTTGCTTTTGACCAAAACCTTTCGCAACTATTTTATGATGTAAATGACCTTTATCTGCTTTAAAAATTGCTTTTATCGACTTTCCTTTTATTAATCTTCTTATTATTGCCCATAGAGTATCAAATATAGGAAGACCTAATACAATAAGTGGTAATACAATTACTGCTACTGTATAAGTTTTAGCCGCTCCTAATATCGAAATAATAGAAAGCGAATATCCTAAGAAATTTGAGCCTGTATCTCCAATAAATGTCTTAGCTGGTGCGAAGTTGAATGGCCAAAAACCAACCAATGCTCCCGCTAATGATGCAACTAGTATTATTGATATTAGTGGTGAACCATTCAATACAAATATAACTAATAACGATACTGCTGATATTACTGATATTCCTGATGCTAGTCCGTCTAACCCATCTATTAAGTTTATTGCATTTGTTACCCCTACTATCCAAATAACTGTTATTATCATAGAAGCAATTTCATTTGCTTGCGCTGTTCCAAAAAAGCTTATCTCTCCAATTCTTAATCCAAATGCCACAATTACTATTGCTGATAATAATTGTCCTGTCAATTTTGTTATAGGCTTTATTGGCTTGATGTCGTCAATTATACAAGTTATGCTAAGTATAATTGTTCCTATCAACATTCCCAATAATTTCATTCCATATTTGTCTGGTCCCCATAAATTGATAGTGTTTTCCATGCTCATTACAATTACTAAATATATTACTGCCACTAAAAAACCTAAAATTACTGCTGGCCCACCAAATTTTGGCATAGCCTTTTTGTGCATTCTTCTTTCATCTTTTGGTACATCTACCGCTCCTATTTTATGTGCTAATTTTATTGTATATGGTGTTGCCATAAAAGCTACTATGAACGCTAGTAAAAATGCTATTGCTACATCTCCCCACATAGTAAGATGCCCTCCTATTTCATATTTTTGTTTTCTAATTCTTTTATTAAATCTAATCTTTCTTGATGTCTTCCGCCTTCAAAATTTGTTGCAAGCCACATTCTTAGTATCAATATTGCTTCACTTGTTGTAACATCATCTGCACCTATTGCTAAAATGTTGCTGTTATTGTGTAGTTTGGCATATTTAGCTGTATATTCGTTATGACATAATGCACATCTAATTCCTTTTAATTTATTTGCACATATTGACATTCCTATTCCTGAACGACATATTAGTATCCCACTTTCACATTCTTTTGATTGTACTGATTTTGCAACTTCTTCTGCTATATTTGGATAGTCTACTCTTTCTTCATTTTGACTTCCAAAATCCTTATAATCTATTTCCTTTTCTTCTAAATATCTTTTTAACTCTTCTTTTAATTTATAACCACCATGGTCACTTCCTATTGCTATCATAAGTACCTCCATTTTTATTATATATTTTTTACTATCTTGTCCTCTTCAAATATATCACAACTTGCCTAATATTACAATAATTTTACAAAAATTTTGCATTTTACTTGCAATTCACAGAAAAATATGGTAAAATTTAATATGTTATATAATGTATTAAGACTAAGAGGAGGTGCAAACCAGAATGCCAAATATTAAATCAGCTAAAAAAAGAGTTAAAGTAATTGAGAAAAAAACTTTAAGAAATAATATGATAAAATCAGGATATAAATCAGCTGTTAAAAAATTCGAAGAAGCTGTTAACGCAGGAAACGTAGAAGAAGCAAAAGTTCTATTTTCAGCAGCAACTAAAAAAATAGACCAAGCATGTAGCAAAGGTGTATTAGTAAAAAACACAGCAGCTAGAAAAAAATCTGCTTTATCAAAAAAATTAAACGCAGCAATCGCTTAAGCAAAGAATAAAGATTATGCATAGTTTTTATTTAAGAAAAAAAGAATCGTGCCAAAAGGGACGGTTCTTTTTGGCATATCCCTGCCAATGGGGACGGACCTTTTTGGCAGATTTCTGCCAATGGGGACACTCCTTCCTCCATTAATTTCCATTGTTTTTGTGTTCTTAAAATGTTAATATATTAATAGATATTATTTATGTAGAGGTGTATTATGTTTAAAAAAATAATGGAAAGCTACAAAGGGTTTGAGAAAATCACTTGTAAGATTTTAAAATCAGGCTTAACTTTTTGCTTAGCTTTGTGCATAATTTCTATTTTGATTTTACTTACATATAATTTAACTGGACATTCGCCAGTTCTATATAACATAGGACTTTCTTTGTTTAAGCTTAGCTTGATTTTTGGAATTGAATTTGTTATTTGCAGTTTTGTCAGTGACGGAATAAAAAAACAATTGATATAAATTTATATTTTAAAGCCATGGGGTCAATCTTAAATAAGTTTAAAGAAATGTCCTACTGTCAGAAAACCCTGCCAAAAAGGACCGTCCCCAATGGCACTGTCAGAACCCTGCCAAAAAGGACCGTCCCCAATGGCAGGAAGCAAAAAATTGCCAAAGAGGTCCGTCCCCTTTGGCAATTCAAAGTTTATTTATTTAATTCTTCTAAGAATAGTTTGTTTAACATTTGTGGGTTTGCTTTTCCTTTAGTTTGCTTCATAGCTTGTCCAACTAAAAATCCTAATGCTCTGTCTTTTCCAGCTTTGTAGTCTGCGATTGATTGTGGATTTGCTTCTAATATGTTTACAACTATTTCTTTTATTGCTCCTTCATCAGATATTTGTAGCCATCCTTTTTCTTTGATTATTTCTTCTGGGTCTCTTGGATTTTCAAATAATTCTACCAATACTTTTTTACCAATGCTTGAACTAATAGTTCCTTTGTCTATTAAGATTACTAATTTTCCTAATTGATTGCTGTCAAATGGTATTTGGCTTGGTTCTAGTTCTGTTTCGTTTATTATTCTTGATATGTCTGAAATAATCCAGTTGTTTACAGCTTTTGGGTTGTTACATACTTTTATTGATTTTTCGAATAGGTCTGATAGATATTTTGATGATGTTATGATGTTTGCGTCTTTTTCTGATAGTTTGTATTCTTCTAAATATCTTTGTTTTCTGCTTTCTGGTAATTCTGGCAATGTGTTTTTGATGTTTTCGATATATTCTTCTGATAATTTTATTGCTACTAAGTCTGGTTCAGGGAAATAGCGGTAATCTTGTGCATCTTCTTTATCTCTCATAGAGAATGTTTTTCCTGATACTTCGTCCCATCTTCTTGTTTCTTGAATTACTTTTTCTCCACTTTCTACAACATCTATTTGTCTTTCTATTTCGTATTCTATTGCTCTTATAATACTTCTAAATGAGTTCATATTTTTCATTTCTGTACGTGTTCCAAGTTTTGGGTCACCTTTTTTTCTAACGGATACGTTTACGTCTGCTCTATATGAACCTTCTTGCATTTTACAGTCAGATACTTCGATATATTCTAAAATTGATTTTAATTTCTTTAAATATAATTCTACTTCTTCTACTGTTCTAAAATCTGGTTTTGATACTATTTCTATTAAAGGCACACCTGCTCTGTTTAAATCCACTAAGCTTCCACCATTAAGGTCATCGTGATTTAGCTTTCCAGCATCTTCTTCAATATGAATTCTCTCAATTCCAATTGTCTTTAATCCATTACTTGTTTCAAATTCTATTTTTCCGTTTTTACATAGTGGTTTATCAAATTGTGATATTTGATAAGATTTTGGTAGATCTGGGTAATAGTAATTTTTTCTATCATTTTTGCTATTTCTTTCAATTTCGCAATTAGTTGCAAGCCCTGCTTTTACTGCGTATTCTATCACTTTTTCGTTTAGAACTGGCAGTGTTCCTGGCATCGCCATACATATTGGGCACACTTGTGTATTTGGTGCTGCTCCAAATTCAGTTGGGCATGAACAAAATATCTTTGTTTTTGTTGAAAGTTCTGCGTGAACTTCTAATCCCATTACTACTTCGTAATCTTCTCTTGCCATTATTTTGCACCCCCTATGAATTCTGGTTTATAATTTTCTCTAAATTTGATTTTTTGTTCTAATGTATATGCTGCATTTAAAATTGTTTCTTCACAGAATTTGTTTCCAATTAATTGTACTCCAATTGGCATACCTTGACTATCTACACCGCATGGCAATGAGATTCCTGGTAAACCAGCGATATTTACAGAGACAGTACATATGTCAGATAAATACATTTCTAGCGGATTTGAGCTTTTTGCTCCAATATCAAATGCTACTGTTGGTGATGTTGGTGTTAATATAACATCATATTTCTCAAAAGCTTCCTCGAACTTTTTCATAACTAATGTACGAACTTGTTGTGCTTTTTTGTAGTATGCATCATAATATCCTGATGATAATACATATGTTCCAAGTATAATTCTTCTTTTTACTTCTGAACCAAATCCTTCGCTTCTTGATTTTTTATACAAATCTTTCAAACTTGTAAATTCTTTTGCTCTATGACCATAACGAATACCGTCAAATCTTCCTAAATTCGAACTTGCTTCTGCACACGCAACTATGTAATATGTTGCTAATGAATAGTTTGCAATATCTAATGAGAATTCTTCTATTTCTGCTCCCATTTCTTTGTAAGTTTCTATTGTTTTTTCTAATGATGCTTTTACTTCTTCATTTATTCCTTCTCCAAAGAACTCTTTTGGAACTCCAATTTTTAGTCCTTTTACATCATTTTTTAAAGCCTTTGTATAATCTATTTTTTCTTTTTGGCTACATGTTGTATCTCTTTCATCTGGACCTGCAATTAAGTTTAATAACATTGCACTATCATATACATCTTTTGTTATTGGTCCTATTTGGTCTAATGATGAAGCAAATGCTACTAAACCATATCTTGAAACTAGTCCATATGTTGGCTTCAATCCAACTACTCCACAAAAACTAGCAGGTTGTCTAATTGACCCACCTGTGTCTGAGCCTAATGCCCATGGTACCATTCCTGCTGCTACTGCTGCTGCTGAACCACCTGAAGACCCTCCTGGTACTTTATTTAAATTCCATGGATTTCTTGTTTTTTTGAAATATGAATATTCTGTTGAACCACCCATAGCAAATTCGTCCATATTTAGTTTTCCTAAATTTATGATGTTTTCGTTGTTTAATTTTTCAACTACTGTTGCGTCATATGGTGCGACAAAGTTTTCTAACATTTTTGAGCTACATGTTGTCTTTACTCCTTTTGTGCACATATTGTCTTTTATTCCTATTGGTATCCCTGCAAAATCTCCTGTAATTTCTCCGCTTTCTTTTTTTGCTTCAATTTCTTCTGCTTGTTTTTTTGCTTCTTCTGTAAGTGTTGTTACAAATGCTTGTACATCTTTTTCTTTATCATTTATTCTATTTGTATATGCTTCTACTATTTGTTTTGTTGTTATCTCTTTATTCTTTAATTTTTCTTGTAGCTCGTGAACAGTTAAATCTATAATGTTCATTTATTTTCCTCCTTAATTTATTACTTTTGGTATTTTGAACATGTTTTGCTCTTTTTCTTCTGCATTTTGTAATAAACTCTCTGTATCTTTAAATATTTTTACTTCGTCTTTTCTGAATATATTATGTGCTTCATTTGAACCTACTGTGATGTCTAGTCCATCTACATCTGCTTTGTTTACTATGTCTGCGAAGTTTAATATGTCTTGTAAATTTAATAGGTATTTTTCTACTTCGCTTTCTTCGATTTCTAAACATGCTAAATTAGCAATGTGTAAAAGTTCTTCTTTACTTACTTGCATTTTATCATCTCCTACATTATCTGTTATAACGTAATTACGTCACTATTGTTCTATATTATATACTTTTTTTACCAAAAAAACAAGCCCTTACAAGCATAAAAAGAAGGTAATACATTACCTTCTAATATGTTATTTAATTTCTACTACTTCCAGCAATTCTCTTGGGATATAAAATTCGTATTTTGTTTCTACGTCTTTTTTTAGAATTGGAATTTCAATCCCAAAAAATGGCTTTTCATAATACATTTCTGTGACAATTTTTTTCATCATTGCCTTTTTTCTATCTTCTACATACTCAATTTTCACATCATTACTTTGTATCATCTCTGACATTGATTTAGTTTTACCATTTTTCTCTTCTATTTTATAATAATATCTATACGAATCTTCATTCTCCTCATGGATATACTTTGATGAATAATACTCATAAGAATAATGCTCTTCTAAAACTATTTTTTCAATATAAATTATATCTTGTGATAAGTCTTCTATTTTAATGTTCTCACCATAAACGATATTTCTACTCTCTGTTTCTATATGTTGTTCAGCTGGGTGCACTATATACATACCTATAATTTTAGAAGGTAACCAAATAACACATAATATTAAAAACCAACATAAAATAGCAAAAGAATATTTAGTTATTCTATACTCATTATTCACATCTATTAGAAATTTTCTTCTTCTTATTATTATCATTATACCCGCTGTTATAGTAATCCAAAAATTAGTATATATTAACATTATTGCAGGAAGCACCATAAAAAGTAATATAACAATAAGCCCATAAACAAATGCATTAGGAGCTTCATCGCATCCATTGTACCATTCTTCTTCTAATCTGTTTAATATTCCTATTATAACATAACACAAAAATAGACAAATAACTGTAAAAATTATTGCTGATAGAATAGCTTTTTCTGTCATATATGACCTTCCTTTCCAAATTCTTGGCACAGTATAAATCAAATGTCAAACTGGCTTTCACCAATTCTCAAAGGAATTATATAAAATAAGTTTTCAACTTATGCTTTTATATTTTACCACATTTTACATAATATGTCAAGTTGTAGCAAATAAAAAAACCTAGATAATATTTTATCTAAGTCTTTTGTTGTTATGAACTATTTTAATTCAACAACTGCTCCAACTTCAGCAAATTTAGCTTTTAAATCTTCAGCTTCGTCTTTGCTTACTCCTTCTTTAACTGTTTTAGGAGCTCCGTCAACTAATTCTTTAGCTTCTTTTAATCCTAAACCTGTAGCATCTCTAACTACTTTGATAACTTTGATTTTTTGGTCACCAGCTGATGCTAATACAACATCAAATGATGATTTTTCTTCAGCTGCTGCTCCAGCTGCTCCAGCTGCTGCAGGTGCTGCTGCAGCTACTGCTGATACTCCATATTTTTCTTCAATTGCTTTTACTAAGTCATTTAATTCAACAACTGTTAAAGCGTCGATTTCTTCGATTAACTTTTCAATTTTTTCCATTTTATAAATCCTCCTTAAATTTTATGGTCTATATTTTAATTTAATTTTCTTGACCTTTAGTGATATAAGTTCACTACTCTTATTTTTTAGCTTTTATAGAGTTGCTTTCTCTTTTTTATTATTCAGCTTCTGTTGCTGCTGGTTCTTCAGCTTTAGCTTCTTCTGCTGGTGCTGGTTCTTCAGTAGCTACTGCAACAGTAACTTTTTCTCCAGCTTCTTCTTTTTGTTTTTTAACTTCATTTAATGCAACTGCAACTTTTGAGATATTTGCAAGTAAAGCTCCAGCAAGCATAGATAGTAAAGCTTCTCTTGAAGGTAGTTTTGCAAGTGTAATGATTTCTTCTGCTGTCATTACTTTTCCTTCTATAACTCCACCTTTAATTTTGTAGAATTCGTTATCTTTACCAAATTTGTAGATTATTTTAGAAGCTTCTAAGTAATCTTCATCGCTCATTATTACAGCTGTTGGTCCTACTAAAGTTTCTTCTAATCCTTCTATTCCTGCTTCTTGTAATGCTCTTCTTGTAATATTATTCTTTATAACGTTACATGTAGCGTTTACTCCTCTTAAGTCTCTTCTTAGTTGTGTATCATCAGTTACATTAATTCCTCTGTAATCTGTTAAAAGTACTAATTTAGCATTTTTGATTTTTTCTGCTAATTTTGTTACTTCTTCTTTCTTTTGATTTAGTATTTTCTCATTTGCCATTTATTTTCACCTCCTATGATTTTATATAAATAAAATAAATAACACTCTTTAGTTTCCTACCCAAGGTTACTAATAGAGTGTTAGTTCTCTTTTTTGTTACCTCGGTAGGACTTAAATTTTTGCCTACTGTCTTTGGCTTATATTCAATTTACATAGCATTAATTTAGCTAATACGCTACTTTATCTACTATTATCTATTATTTTTGGTTAATAAATACGCTTGGTCCCATTGATGGTGCTATTGCAACACTTTTTACATATTGACCTTTTGCTGCTGCTGGTTTTGCTTTTATGATAGCATTCATTATTACTTCATAGTTTTCTAATAATTTTTCAGCACCAAATGAAACTTTTCCAAATCCTAAGTGAATGATATTGTTTTTATCTAATCTGTATTCAACTTTACCAGATTTAATTTCACTTATTGCTTTTGTTACGTCCATTGTAACTGTTCCTGATTTAGGGTTTGGCATTAAACCTTTTGGTCCTAATACTTTACCTAATCTACCTACAACACCCATCATATCTGGAGTTGCAACAACTACATCATAATCAAACCATCCATCGTTTTGGATTTTTGGTATTAATTCTTCTGCTCCTACGAAGTCTGCTCCTGCTTTTTCAGCTTCTTCAGCTTTTGGTCCTTTTGCAAAAACTAAAACTTTTTGTGTTTTACCTGTACCATTTGGAAGTACTACTGTACCTCTAACTTGTTGATCAGCATGTTTTGAATCAACACCTAATTTAACGTGTAATTCAACAGTTTGATCAAATTTTGGTTGTGGCATTTTTTCAATTATTTCTAAAGCTTCTTTAGCTTCATATTCTTTTGTTTTGTCAACTAATTTTGCACTTTCTGCATATCTTTTAGACATTTTCATTTTTTACCTCCCTTGGTTCTAACGAGCTTTAGCTCTCCCATTTTAATTTTTGTTTTAATTAGTCTACTACAACTACACCCATAGCTCTAGCAGTTCCTTCAACCATGCTCATAGCTGTTTCTATTGAAGCAGCATTTAAGTCTGGCATTTTTTGTTCAGCAATTTCTTTAACTTGTGCTTTTGTTATGTTAGCAACTTTTTCTTTGTTTGGTTTTCCTGAACCTTTTTCGATTTTGATTGCTTTTTTAATTAATACTGCAACTGGTGGAACTTTTGTGATAAATTCAAAAGATTTATCTTTGTATACTGTTATAACAACTGGTATAATCATTCCTGGTTGATTTGCAGTTCTATCATTAAATTCTTTAACAAATTGCATGATGTTAACACCGCTTGAACCTAATGCTGGACCTACTGGTGGAGCTGGTGATGCTTTTCCTGCTTCAATTTGTAATTTAATAATATTTGAAATTTCTTTTTCTGCCATTTTGGTGGCACCTCCCTTTTTGTTTTTACTATATTATTTGATTTTTTGTACTTGTGAAAATTCTAATTCTACTGGTGTTTCTCTTCCAAACATAGATACTAGAACTTTAACTTTGTGTTTTTCTGTATTTATTTCTTGTACTGTACCTACGAAACCTTCAAATGGACCGTTCATAATATTTACTTGTTCATTTACTTCATAGTCTACATTTATTGGAACATCTTCAAATCCCATATTTCTGATTTCTTCTTCAGTTAATGGTATTGGATCTGTTCCTGACCCTACAAATCCAGTAACTCCTCTTGTATTTCTTACTATGTACCAAGATTCTTCTGTTACTATCATTTTAATTAGTACATATCCTGGAAAAACTTTTTTTAGGTTTGTTTTTCTTTTTCCGTCTTTTATTTCTATTTGTTCTTCCATTGGTACTATTATGTCAAAGAAGAAGTCTTCTAATTCTCTGTTCTTTATTGTTTTTTCTAAGTCTGTTTTTACTTTGTTTTCGTAACCTGAGTATGTATGTACTACATACCATCTAGCTACCATATCATAATCTTTTTGAGACATACTTAAATAGCCTCCTCTTTTTTATTTTATTTGTTTTGTATTTTATTCAGCTACTGTGTTTTCAGATTCTGTTGCAGTATTTTCTGTTGGTTGCTCTTCTGGTGTTGTTTCTGCATTAGCTTCTTCTCCACCTTCTGTGTTTCCTTCAGTACTTTCTGCATTGTTGTCTTCGTTTGAAGATTCTTGCATTGTTGATACTGCTTCTTTTATTTTGCTTACTCCATATTTGTTTACACTTTCAAATGCTAAATCTAATACAAATACTATTGCAGCTGTTATTAATACTATTGTTACAACTGCTACTGTGTTATTTACTAGTTGTTTTGGCGTTGGCCAAATTACTTTTTTTAACTCAGCTTTAAAGTCTTTTGAAAAACTTTTTTTGTTTTTATTAACTTCTTTTTTGTTAGCTTTTGCTTCTTTCTTAGCCATTTTATTTCCTCCTTAAAATAGCTTATTTACTATTTAGTTTCTTTGTGTGTTGTACGTTTTTTGCAGAATTTACAATACTTAACAATTTCTAATCTGTCTGTATTGTTTCTCTTGTTTTTTGAAGTCATGTAATTTCTTCTTTTACATTCTGTACATTCTAATGTTATATTTTCTCTTGGTCCTTTTGCTGCCATTTGAATACACCTCCGTATTTTTTAACCTTTTACTTTTTTTGAAACGATGTGATCGTATGTCCGTAATTACATACGCTTTAATATTTTACCACTTTTTTCCGCTTGTGTCAATGGATTTTTCGAGTTTTTTTAAGATTTTTTGTAATAATTTTACTTTTAGAATTGACCGATTTTTTATAGTAACTTTTTGTCTTATATTATTTGATAATTATATTACCATAATTTGTCTTGTTTATGTTGACTTTCAGCTGATTTAGGTGTATAATTAATTTATTAGAGCATTCTAATATTTCATAAGGAGGACATATATATGAAAACAGCTTTTGTATTACCTGAATGCACATTGGAAAAGAATGAGTATCTGGAACGGAAAAATTATTTTCTGAAAAGCGGCAAGATGTTGAAAGAAACATTGAATTTATGCAAACTCAGTTTGGTAACACACCTTGCTACTACCTTAATTACTCCGCTTGATAATTCGACTACGCCTTTGGTTGACTCTTATGACAGGGAATTTTCCTTTTCTGTTTCATCAGCACATAATCCAAAATGGGCTAAGCGTCAATTTGGAGCAGTAAACACTGTTGAAAATAGTGCATGTATTGCTTTTGTTTCAAAAGTTATGCTAGACTATTTTGGCTCATCTCATGATTTAGAAAAAATTCTTTCAGAGTTAGAAAATAAAGGTTATAGATTGTGGAAATTTGCTAATAATAGCAGAACACTTTCTACTCCTATATTCGAAGTAGATTCTATTAAGAAAGAATTTCCTGCTGATGACCCTATCCAAAAGTGCAAAACTTTGGAAGAAATCGGTCAATTGTATGGCGAAGCCGTTGGAATCGGCGGGGCTGCATGTGCATTGGATAATATTATCCATTTGCTTGCTAATCAGCCTTTAAATACCTATAATACTCGAATTGATGATTTCAAAAAAATCATTTCTAATTTGAAAAATGGAATTCCAGTACCAATGCGAGTAGAAAACTCGATTTATCATCATGACAAATCAAGAGTAGGTGGACATTATGTAGTTTTGTTTGCCTTAATTGAAGGTACAGCATACGTTTTTGATAGCAATGAAGATAATGGAATTAAATACATTTCTGCTAGTCGGTTATTTAATGCAATGGTAGCAAACGAGGGGCTAATTGCTGCTTGGGACTTTTATCCATGTGCAAAAGGTTAATTGTCCTGAAAAAGAGAACTTGCAATAAGTTCTCTTTTTTCTATTTCCTTTTATTTTTATTCTTCTTTTTTTGTACTGAAAATCCAAATCTCCCGATTTTCTTTCCCAAAGAATAATAATGTCCATTTGAATATGCTATTAAATCACATTTTGAAATATCAAATGCTCCTTTTTCATCTATATATTTTTCATCAGCATTTATTGCTAAAACTTCTGCCACAAACATATGGTGTGAGCCTAATTCCCTTATTTCTTTTACCTTACATTCTACTGATACTGGGCTTTCTTCTATCATTGGGCATTTTACAAAATTTGCTTTTTGCTTATGTAAATGCATTTCTTTGAATTTATCTACTTTTGCTCCTGTTTTTACTCCACACCAGTCTGTTGCTCTTGCTAATTTTTGATTTGTTAGGTTTATTACAAATTCGCCTTGTTCTTTTATCATATTGTATGAATGTCTTGTTGGTCTTACTGATATATATACCATTGCTGGGTCTGTATTTATTATTCCTGTCCATGCTACTGTTATTATATTTGATTTCTCCATTGTTCCGCAACTTACCATTACTGCTGGCAACGGATATAAAAATGTTCCTGGTTTCCACATTACTTTTTTACTCATATTCCCACCTCTAATTTTTCTATTGAATTAGTTTTATTATACTTTTATATTTTATCATATTTGTTACAAATTTTAAATATATCTAAATAAAAAAATAGACTACAATTCAATAATGCTATTAAACTCTAGTCTACCTTTTTAAAAATAAAAAAAATCTAGCAACAACCTATCTTTCCAGCAGGGTAACCCGCAAGTATTTTCGGCACATTTAGGCTTGACTTCTGTGTTCGGAATG